>JAJRVG010000241.1 GCA_021545595.1 Zetaproteobacteria bacterium
AACCCTGCCATAATGGTTGATATAGTCAACTATTGACCATATCAACAGAATAAGCATAATGGTGAAATGCGAAACATCCCATATCCTCCGGAAAAAATTGAAGATGGAATTGGCTTTCTTGCCAATCAGTTAAGTTTTGCGCTTCGACAGAATGCAACGCGTGAGTGTGAGGCCATCGGCTACAGGGCGACACCTGAAGGGTTGGGAATCCTGTTTCTGTTGAGCCGTCAGGATGGCTTGCCTCAGAGTCAAATCTCAGAATTTCTTGCAAAAGACAAAGCGGCAATTACCCGTCTTTTGAATGCGCTGGAAAAAGAGGGGCTGGTTAAACGTGATCATGACAAAGATGATCGGCGGGTTGTTCACTCCCACCTGACCCCAAAGGGGAAAAAGGCGGTTGAGGATATCCTGCCTGCCTTCCACTCATTCTTTATTGAAGTTTTTGATGGCATTGATGCGGATGAGTTTGATGTAGCTCGTAAGGTGCTCAGGCAGATTATTGCAAACCTGAAAAAAAGAGGAGATGGCTAATCTCCCTTCCTGGTTGTTTCTATCAATTGGATATATATATTTGATCAGGCGCGTTCCATAAATTCGCCGGTCTCTGTATTTACTTTTACCCTGGTTCCGGATTCCAGGTAGGGCGGAACCATGATGGATGCACCAGTCTCCAGTACACCCGGTTTGTATGAACCTGTAGCAGTCTGGCCCTTGATGGAGGCATCGCATTCTACAACAGTGAGCTCAACACTCTGAGGCAGCTTTACATTCAGCGGGCGCTCTTCATGGAACTCAACTTCTACCATCATTTCAGGCAGCAGGTAGGGCTTTGCATTCTCAAGCATATCTCCACCGAGTGCGATTTGGTCGTAGCTCTCCATGTCCATGAAGTGATAGCTGCCTGAATCTTCATAGAGAAACTGCATGGGGCGCTGTGAAAGGATAACGCGCTCGGCACGTTCCGTTGAGTTGAAGCGTTTGTTGGTCTTGGTGCCGGTTTCGATATTGCGCATCTCTACCTGCATGCAGGCCACACCTTTACCCGGGGTAACATGCTTGGTTTTCATCACTTTCCAGAGGCCACCGTCAACTTCAAGAATATTACCGGTACGAATGGTTGTTACATTTATTTGCATCAAGCTACTCCACAGATGACAATTCGAATCTACGTTACAAAAATTGGACGGTGACCATAGCTATTAAGGCAATTAACGGCAAGTGGGTTAACCCTGTAGGTGAAATCATGATAACGAACACAGCTGTTCAGGAAGCGATGGATCAGTTTGTTATGAGCTGTTCTGACAGGGTGGTAACACCATTTCCGGTGGAGCGTTGCATGGAGATGTTTGCTGAATATCTTCTGCACTACTCTGATCTCTATCAGGATGGTGAAATGGTGGAGCAGGATGAACTGCAGGAGTGGGAAACGGCACTCGGTGAGTATGTGGAGAGTCTCCTTGATGGTAACGCCTCTGAGCCTGATGTTGAGCATGTAGCTGAATTGGGAAATTTGCCGGTATCAATGCTGGAGCCTGAGCACTTTCGCGATTTTGTCGGCTGGTCGCTGCTAAGAGAGGTTGGAATTACCAGTCTTGAGGTTGAGGGGTGTGCAGACGTCCTGCTCAACTGGGTCTCCTATCTGCACAAAAGGCAGTGGCTGGATTCAGAGAAGCATATTGCCTTTCTTGAATCAATTCAGGAGATGAAAGATGAATCGATGCGGGCATCACAGGCGGCTCGCCTGCTGTTTCACTACGTCCGCCTGGGAGGCGGGGTCTCTCCCAGAAATCGGGGCAAGCGATTTGAACAATTTATTGAAGGCCATGCCAGGATTTTCAGACTGGAGAGAGGATCGGCTTCACTCAGATTTGATAATAAAAATCTGGAGATCGGTCCGGTGGCCCTGCCTGATGAGATTACCCGCCACTTAAAGTGCGGTGATGTGATTGATGTTGAACTGGGTTGCAGAGGGGGAGCCTGGATGATTGTCGATGTCGGCCCGGTCTATCCCAGTGAAGTCTATGTTGATGCCGATGAGTTCGAAATTCCCGAGAAGTTGTCCTGAGTTCTGGTTGAATCGAAGGCCGTAAGCGATCATTCGCTCAGCCAAATTCGAATGAACGAGCCTGTATTATTATTTCAATAGAAAAATATTATACACGTTCCAACTTATCCTCTTCACAAATATTTTCGGATTTTAGGGCTTCACTTGAAAGTAGAATAACCTCACATTCACGTCTTAAATTAAGATACATAGATTATTCTACTTTTGATCGATGTGGCCCTTTCATAGATTGGTGTAATATACTCGGATTATAATAAGTGTACTTAGCCTTATGGATGAGAGTTTTACTATCAAAACAGGAGTGAGATAATGTCTAATTTAACTGAAGTAATGACCACATATTCTGTTAAAAGTACTGAAATTATTAATGCTAATCATTGCTGTCCGGTTAAGGATTTTGCAGTAAGAAAGTAGGCCTGAATTCCCAACGTTTATGGTAGGTTTGTAGTTGTTCAGACAGCAAATTTTGAATCGCCCCCTGTTTAGTAGACACTGTTGAGCTCTTCTTTGTATCGCCGTTCAAACTCGATTGGCGACAAGTTGCCATTATAGCCATGTTGCCTGACAGAGTTATAGAACATTTCGATGTAATCGAAAATATCCT
>JAJRVG010000242.1 GCA_021545595.1 Zetaproteobacteria bacterium
ATGGTTCTTCTCTCATCACTTGGTTTTCTGCTGGATGAATCTGATCCCGCCAATTGGGTCAACGCTCCACGCTTTCACCACCAGTTCCTTCCCGATGTGGTTCAGCATGAAAAGGGTGCATTCACACCCGAAATAGCTGCAGAACTTACAAAACGTGGGCATCTCCTGAAAGAGGTGCGCAGTTATGGTAATATGTATGCGATTGTTCTGGATCATAAAACCGGAAAACTCACGGGCACTACTGACCACCGTGGTGAGGGAAAGGCCGTTACTACAAACAGAAGGACGAAATAATCATGCTGCAAAAGATCAGAGATATGTGGAAAGGAAGCTGCAAAGATGAACCGGCCGACAAAGGGCATGACATCTCACTGGCAGTCACTGCTGTGATGTTCGAAATCATGCACATTGATGGCAAGCTGGAAGAGGCCGAGCATAACCAGATCATGGTTGCTGTTGAGAAGTGGTTCGGACTTTCCACCGATGAAGTTCACAAGCTTGTTGAAAAGGCCAGGGTTGAGAAAGCCAATGCAACCGATATGCACCGGTTCACCTCACAGATCACCAAACACTACTCAACCCAGGAGCGAATCGATCTCCTGAAAGAGCTCTGGAAGGTCGCCATGGCTGATGGTCACGTGGACCCACATGAGGAGCAGTTGATTCGCCGTACAGCTGAATTGATCGGGGTTTACCACAAAGAGTTTATTCAGGCGAAAATCGCTACCCGAAAAGAGAGTTAGCCGTCATACAGATTCACACACAGTCGATCAGAGAAGCGATTCAACAACACCGCTCCAGCCAGCCGCCAGATTGTTACGATTATAGCCGCCACCACCCAGTGCAATGAGGCGCCCCTGACAGAACTCATCAGCAATGTTACAAAGGGATGTTGCAGCATGGGCGTGTGCAACAGGGGAAAAACGCATATGGGTGATTGGATCATTGGCTATCGAGTCCGCACCGCACTGAAAGATGATGATTTCAGGTTTCGCTGCCCGGACATGAGCCATAGCCTCCGGCCAGACACGGTGAAACTCGGTATCATCCGCACCCGGCATAAGTGGTAAATTCAGCTTAGTGCCTGCAGCTTTCCCTTTCCCTGTTTCACTTGCGGTGCCAGTGCCGGGGTAGAGATAGCGGCCATCTTCATGAATATCAACAATCCATAGATTGGCGTCCGACTCAAAGGCATAGAAGAGACCATCACCATGATGTGCATCGATATCGACATAGGCGATACGTTTGACCCCGTAGAGCGTCCTGAGCACCTCAATCAGGATACCTGCATCATTGAACACACAGAATCCGGCCGCCATGTCGCGTCGTGCATGATGAAGCCCTGCAATCGGAATAAAGCAGCGCGGCTGACTCCCGGCCATCACCGATTCAACAGCAGCCAGACCGGAACCCACGACAGTAGCCGCGGCGTCATAGATGCCTTTGAAAGCTGGCGTATCACCATAATCCAGGTAACCCTCACCGGTTTTGGAGAGCACTTTTACCCGCTCGATATAGGTGGATGTGTGAAAACGATGAATCAGCTCTTCGGCTGCCTGAGCAGGGTCTGCAATGACAACCCTCCGATCCAACCCCCGCCTGATCGCCTCCTTCCAGAAGGCATTCATACGATCCGGGCCAAACGGGTGCCCCTCACCAAACCCGTAACGGGCAAGAGCCTCGCCTATATAAACCTGAACCGGGGAACCGGGATCACCTGAAACCACCATGCTTATAGCATAGCAGTTTTGTTTGTTAAAAACGGCTTCAGACGTCCTGTCTTTCGCCTTTTATCGCTCCGCAAGAGTGATACTCGGCATCCTGCCTTGTCCAGCTTCACTGCGCCTGTTCGGCGTCCAATTCCACAATCCTGTGGAATTGTGGCGGTCTTGCTTCGCTTACGGCTCACGATGTTCGCCGCCACCCAAGGTGAATTGCGTTTCGCAAGAGAGGGTGCCCTGGGGTACATCCATGGGTGGAAGAGTACCGTTCCAAAAACTTCATATCTGGCATTTATAGAGTTAAGCCGTACTAAATAATCAGGATTGAATGAAGAGCAGAAACAGATAGCCGCAGAACCCTCCCACCAGCAATGTCCCTTTAAACCGGTTCAATCTACCATCCGAGCGAAAACCGAAAGCCATAAGAAAGAGGGCAGCGGAAAAGGCAAGCATGATCGGAAAATCACGCAGCAGCGCATCAGCAGCAAAGGCCTGCGTATGAATCAGGGCTGGCATACTCAACACCGCCAGGACATTAAACATATTGGAGCCGATCACATTCCCGATCGCCAGGTCGTGCTCACCCTTCAACACGCTCACGATGGAGGCCATCAACTCCGGCAGGCTAGTTCCAATAGCTATAATCGTAAGCCCTATCACCAGATCACTGATGCCTAGCATCTGTGCAATTTCAACAGAGCCCCAGACCACAATCCGGGAACTGATCAGCAGCACTGCCAGACCGGTAACAAACCAGAAAATTGATCTTTTCAGTGGCAGAGTAGCAGGAATAACATCGGAGTATTCAGCTTCCAGCGGATCATTGCGCTCTCTTAAGCCGAGTCGGGTCAACCACCAGAGCATCAACAGCAGCCCTGTCAGGAGAATTATACCATCTACCCGGTCAAGATCACCGTCAGCCATCAAGGCCAGGGCAAGGAACATAACCAGAAAGAGAACAGGCATCTCCCGCCTGAGCGTCAGGGAGCGCACAGAGAGCGGTGAAATCATTGCGGTAACGCCCAGCACCAGACCGATGTTGGCAATATTTGAGCCCAATGCATTACCGATACCGAGGTCACTGTTACCATCAAATGCTGCCAGTGCAGCCACCAGCATCTCAGGAAAGGAGGTGCAGAGGCTGACAATGGTCAGGCCGATAATCATCGGTGAGATGCGGAAATAGCGTGCAATTGAAGCTGCACCATCAACAAATCGGTCAGCACTCCAAGCCAGTAAAACAAACCCTGCCACTATGGCCAGAGATGCAAGCAGCATCACGCCTCCCTATGATTAAAAGGAATCTGAATAAGTGCATCCTGCATTTATTCAGAACGTAAAGCCAAAAACGTGGTTTCGGTTTTACTCACAAAATCAATTGCTTACGCATATGATTTTGACGGCCCATCCGTGGGCCGTGCGGATGATCAGGTCGCCCTAAACAGCCACACTCTCTTCCGGCTCATTCTCTACCTGCAGGTTTTTTGCCAGCAGTGCCCGTGGAGATGGCTCAGCAGGCAACTCAATAATCACCTGATGGCTGCTTCCGGGTGCAACCGTGATCTCTTCACCACTTATAGCACTCCACATTTTCTCTACCGTAAACGTCCGGTTGCCACTGGCCGAGACCAGCTCCACGGAATCACCCACTTCAAACCTGTTCTTCACAATAATCTCGGCGCGCTTCGTCGCCCGGTCATAATTGATCACTTCCCCGACAAACCGCTGTACAAGGAAGAGTGAATTTCCGGTCGCATAGTTCTGGGTCGCCGAACTGCGCTTGCGGGTATAAAAGCCATCGGTATAACCACGATTTGCCAGCGAATCAAGCTGGAACATCAGCGATTCATCAAATGGCCGACCAGCCACAGCATCATCAATTGCCTGACGATAAGCCTGCGATGTACGTGCCACATAGTAGTGGGACTTGGTACGCCCTTCGATTTTCAGCGAGTCCACACCGATATTCGCCAGCCGCTCCACATGCTGCACAGCACGCAGGTCTTTGGAGTTCATGATGTAGGTGCCGTGTTCATCCTCGAACACCGGCATCTGCTCATCCGGGCGGTTCGGCTCGGTCAGGGTATAGACACGGTCAGCCAGCGGATGCCGCTCAATGTCTCCACAATCCGAGAAGGGCTGGGGGTTAAGGTTGTCCAGCGCCTGCATCGGGATCACATCGCCAGAGATATCCTCGGCAGCTTTTTTCATACCATATTCCCAGCGGCAGGCATTGGTGCATGACCCCTGATTGGCATCACGATGGTTAAAATAGCCTGAGAGCAAACAGCGCCCCGAGTAGGCCATACAGAGTGCGCCGTGAACAAATACCTCAAGCTCAATATCAGGGCACTGCTGGCGAATCTCCTCCACCTCATCAAGGGAGAGCTCCCGCGACAGGATAATCCGGCTGATACCTGCCGACTGCCAGAATTTCACAGCCTGCCAGTTCATGGTGTTGGCCTGTACGGAGAGGTGTATCGGCATCTCGGGCCACTTCTCATGCACCATCATAATCAGGCCCGGATCAGCCATAATCAATGCATCCGGCTTCATGTCGATCACCGGCTGCATATGTTCAAGATAGCGCTTCAGCTTATTGTTATGCGGCAGCAGGTTGCTGGCCACAAAAAACTTTTTCCCCAGCGCATGTGCTTCATCAATACCGGTTTTCAAATTCTCCAGCTGGAAGTCATTGTTACGCACGCGAAGGCTGTAACGCGGCTGCCCTGCATAAACGGCATCAGCACCAAACTCGAAAGCATAGCGCATATTCCTGATGGTTCCGGCCGGAGCCAGCAGTTCAATGCCCCGCTTCATCCCCGCTCCATGGATGCTTCGATATGGGCTACCCGGACGGGGGCAGGCGGATGTGAATCGTGAAATGCTGAGTAGAGCGGGTCAGGCGTTAGTGTGCTGGCATTATCCTCATACATCTTCACCAGTGCTGAGATCAGTGCCGCACCATCACTGTTATCAACGGCATAATCATCCGCCTCGAACTCATGTTTGCGTGAGAACCAGCTTGATATCGGCCCCAGCCAGAAAAGAAAATGTGGCAGTGCCAGTGTAAAGAGAATCAGCAGTGCGTGGTTCGATGCATGGGGTACACCGAGTGCCTGGTAAAACCAGAGCTGGTCGGATAACCAGCCCAGCAGTGCAAAACCGGCCAGCGAGGTGGCAAACATCACCGCCATCCGCTTCTTGATATGGTTGCGTTTGAAGTGGCCCAGCTCATGCGCCAGTACCGCCTCGGTCTCACGCATCTTTAGTTGTTTTAAAAGCGTATCAAAAAAGACGATCCGCTTGGATTTGCCAAAGCCTGTGAAGTAGGCATTGCCGTGGCTGGAGCGTTTTGAGCCATCCATTACAAACAGTCCATTGCTCTCAAAACCACACCGGGCAAGCAGCGCTTCGATACCTGCTTTTGTTTCACCTTCTTCCATCGGCTCAAATTTATTGAACAGTGGTGCAATCAGGGTTGGGTAGGCCCACATCATGAAGATGGAGAAACCTGTCCAGAATGCCCATGCCCATACCCACCAGAGTGTTCCGGCCGACTCCATCATCCAGAGAATAACAGCGGCCAGCGGTGCGCCGATCAGCACCATCAACAGTGCTCCCTTTAGCAGGTCGATAACAAACAGCTTCGGTGTGATGCGGTTAAATCCAAAACGCACCTCGGTAACGAAGGTATTATAGATCGAAAAAGGCAGCTCAAGCAGTGAGCCAATCAACATAAAACTGATCAGAAAACCGGTTCCTACCCAAATTGGGTTCCACGCCATGCCCGACCATACCCCATCCAGCCACGCCAGGCCGCCACCCAGTGTCCAGAGCAGCAGCAGTGCCAGCCCATAGAGGCCACTCCACTTGCCCACGCGCAATTTCGCCAATGTGTAGTCGGCAGCCTTCTGGTGCGCCTCCAGTGAGATGGCATCGGCGAAGCGGGCAGGCACGGCACTCCGGCGGCTGGCTACATGTCTGCCATGCCTCACCTCAAGCCATGATTCAATCGTAAAATGCAACAGAACAGCTGCAAGAAATATCCAGGTGAATGCCAAAGGGGAATCAATCATCGGCGCATGGTAACGATGCAACATTAATAAGTCATGAGACAGGCCGATGTTTTTGGCCGGAAGTAGCCATTCATGATTAATAAAAAAGGCCGCTCAATGAACAGCCTTTTTGATCAATCAGTTAACGATTATTTGTGGTACTGAACAGACTCTTCACGGACAGCCTTGAAGAACTCAATCGCATGCTCTGGTGGTACATCCGGTGTGATGCCATGACCAAGATTGAAGACATGGCCATTGCCATGACCGAATCTGGCCAGAATATCCTTCACCTCTTCCCGAATACGTTCAGGCTTGGCATACAATATCGTCGGATCCATATTACCCTGTAGCGCCACACGATCTCCAACACGTGCTTTCGCCTCATCGATATCAATCGACCAGTCCAGCCCCAGTACATCACAACCGGTATCAGCCATCGCTTCCAGCCAGCCCATACCACCCTTGGAGTAGAGAATCACAGGAACTCTGCGGCCTTCATTTTCACGCGTTAGCTGTGAAACAATCCTCTGCATATATTGCAGTGAAAACTCTTTGTAATCGCGGGTATTAAGAATACCGCCCCAGGTATCAAAGATCTGCACAGCCTGGGCTCCACTGGCAATCTGACCGTTCAGATAAGCAGCAACCGAATCTGCCAGCTTCTCAAGCAGAAGATGCATACTCTCAGGCTCATTGAACATCATCGCCTTTACTCTGGAGAAATTTTTCGAACCTCCACCCTCAACCATATAGGTCGCCAGTGTCCACGGGCTGCCGGCAAACCCGATCAACGGTACCCGCCCGTTCAGGTCACGGCGAATGGTACTCACCGCATCCATTACATAGCCAAGCCCTTGCGTCGGGTCATTCAGAACTGGGAGCTTCTCAACATCGGTATGGCAGGTGATCGGATCAGGAAATTTCGGGCCTTCGCCAGTGCCAAAGGTCAACTCCATGCCCATCGCTTCAGGTACAACCAGAATATCCGAGAATAGAATTGCTGCATCCGCATCCAGAATATCAATCGGCTGCAACGTCACTTCACTGCACAGCTCCGGTGAGCGGCAGAGATTGAGAAACCCACCGGCGCGGGCTCTCGTTGCCCGATATTCAGCCAGGTAACGGCCTGCCTGACGCATCATCCATACCGGCGTGCGTTCCACGTCCTGACGCAGGCATGCCCGCAAAAACAGATCATTCTTCAGTTCAGTCATTTCAAATTCCTTTTAACCACAAAAACATCTCCCTTGAAAATCCCCGATGGGGGGAGCAGAGGCACGCAGTGCAATCTGTTAATTAATATTTAGCGAAGATTTTTCTTCGAGAACCAGGCGCGGGAAGTTTGAGGAGCGGAGTGTATG
>JAJRVG010000243.1 GCA_021545595.1 Zetaproteobacteria bacterium
AGATGCGGCGCTTGCCAAGGCAGCAAAAAAACTCAATCATCGACCACGCAAGTGCCTCAACTATCGGACTCCTCATGAAGTCCTCTTTTCTTCAATGGCTGGTGCACTTGGAACTTGAATTCACCCTATACCATTCCTGAACTCTCCTTTGTTGGTAAAACCGAGCGGGAGCTAAAAGAGGCCGGTATCGACTATGTGGTTGGGAGAGGCTGGTTCAACAAGAGTGCCCGCGGCCAGATTATCGGTGATGCTACGGGCGTTCTAAAGCTGAATGTAGAGCGCGACTCCGGAAAAATTCTGGGCGTTCATATTGTTGGCGAGTCGGCAAGTGAGCTGATCCATATTGGGCAACTGGTGATGAACCTGAATGGTACGGTGGATGATCTGGTATGTAATGTATTCAACTATCCGACTCTGGCAGAGTGCTACAAGCTGGCTGCCAAAGAGTGTCTTTCACATATCAGCTGATATCTAAAAACTTAAGCGCTAAGTTTACGGCCACACTTTGCACACTCGGTGGGTGATGTGAGTACATTTTTGTGCGACAGCATCCGGTTGCATGGCTCACAGAAATAGAAGCCTCTTAGATTAACAAAAACAATCAGCCCGACACCCGGAACCAGCAGCCAGTAGAGCCTGGCCGGGAAATGGAGCAGCCATGCAAAGGTGAGCAGCATGATGCCCAACCCTGTGATAATTATCGGCCAGATACGCTTCTTGATTTTGATGTCGATATTCACAGCAAATACAAAAAGTCGCGCTGCAATGAAAAGCACCCAGAAGAATGCAAAAAAGAAAACCATGTCACTTGTGCTCAATCTCTTACGCTCCCGGATGAAAAAACTACTGCTGCGAAGCCTAGCGTATTCTTAATTCAAGGCACAGCGATTGGGATGGGTTTAATTACGGGCTCGTAGTGATCAAGTTAAAAAGCCCGCCAGATTTCTCTGACGGGCCTTTTCTGCGGCCTGACAATGCGTCATCAGGAGTCGTTGTGCTCTCTGTGGCTCCTGCGCTCGCTTTGTTCACTACGATCGTGATGATTGACGGGGTTGCGGTAGCCGTGGTGTCTGGTTGCACGGTAATCACTCCAGTGGGTTTCACTGCGGTGATGACCATAGCCACGGGCCACATAACGATCATGACGCAGGTGTGCACGACGTTCAGCAACTCTGTACGCATGATGCTGCCTATAGGCATGGTGTCGTCTTACGACAGGCCTGTGATGGGAGTAGACGTGACGTCTCACGGCAGGCCTGTGGTGCGTGTGAACGATGGGTGCCGGACGGTATTGATCAGCGATAATGGCACCGGCAATGGTGCCCAGCACAGCACCGAAAACAGCTCCTTCGATAGCCCGGTTACTGCTTGAGCCGACAGCGGCTCCGGTGGCACCGCCGACGACAGCGCCAGTGGTCATGGCACGATCCTGATAGGAAGCGGCCTGGGCAGGTGATGATGCAAACAGTGCTGCACTCAGCATGGCTACGATAGCTAGAGGTTTCTTCATAATAATCTCCTTTGGGGCGATGCCCTGATAGGGAGGATTATAAATTAGTTGATATTATCAACAATGTGTAAAAGTTGCGTAGGCCGGGGAGAATTTCCCCACCGGGGCCGATAACAATCCAATGGGTGAATCTATAGAGGACAACAGAACCCACAGGTGAACCCCGGTAGTGCCAATCGATGGCTGCTGCTGACAGCCGCATGACGCTTCCATATAGTGCGGCTCTATGGCGATTCGAGAAATTTTAATATATCCGGACGACAAGCTTCGTGAAGTGGCCAAACCGGTTGAGTTTCCACTTAGCGATGAGGTCAAAGCAGTGGTGCAGGATATGGCTGATACCATGTATGACGCTCCCGGTGTCGGGCTTGCTGCTACCCAGCTTGGTGTGGCGCTGCGCATTGCGATTACTGATACCGACTGGCGCAGTGGAGAGGTGCGGCATGAGGATGGTGGAGAGCCGGTCGCAGCCCGTAACCTGAAGGTCTGGATCAACCCGGAATTCAGATGGAGAGAGGAGGGGATGGTAACCTGTGAAGAGGGGTGCCTCTCCGTGCCCGAGGTCTATGAAGATATCGACCGTCCGGCTGCCGTTCGCCTGCGCTGGCAGGATATGGAGGGGGAAACGCATGAGGCAGATTTTGAAGGGTTCCAGGCGGTAGCGCTGCAACATGAGTTTGATCATCTCGATGGCATTCTCTTTATCGATAAGCTCTCACGCCTGAAACAGGGCATGATTAAAAAGAAGCTGAAGAAGCGTAAAAAGCTTCAGAACTCCTGAAGCAGTCATGATGAAAGTTATTTTTGCAGGCACACCTGCCTTCTCAGTTGGTTGTTTGAATGCCCTTTTGAATGATGAACGTGTTGAGGTTGTCGGTGTTCTCTCCCAGCCGGATCGCAGGGCCGGGCGTGGCATGAGGCTCACCCCTTCAGCTGTGAAACAGGCTGCGGTTGATGCCGATATTGATGTCATCACCCCTGAATCACTGCGGGATAACGATGAAGCGCTTACATGGCTCAAATCGAAAGAGGCCGATGTGCTGGTGGTGGTTGCCTTTGGTATGATCCTGCCAAAAGCGTGGCTTGATGTACCAAAAACAACTCCAATCAATGTACATGCCTCACTGCTGCCCCGCTGGCGTGGCGCGGCACCGATTGAGCGTGCACTGCTGGCAGGTGACAGCGAAACAGGCGTCGGCATCATGCAGATGGAGGAGGGGCTGGATGCCGGGGGTGTCTATGCGGAATCCAGAGTGGCCATCACATCCAAAACGACCGGCTCTGAGCTTTGGATTGTACTTGCCGATATGGGAGCGAAGCTGTTGATTGAGTCACTACCGGGGATTGTCTCCGGAGCATTGATGCCTCAGCCACAGGATCAGTCCAAAGTGACTTATGCGAAGAAGCTCACCAGTGAGGAGCGTGTGATTGACTGGTCGAAGCCGGCAGCTTCCATAGATAGAACAGTTCGCTGTTTCTCCCCCAGACCGGGTGCGCGAACCATGTTTCGTGGCAAGTGGCTGAAGATTATTCGTGGTGAAGTGATGAGTGGTTCAACTAATCTGGATGCCGGAACCGTGGTTGATGGCCAACATCTGGATATTGCCTGTGGGGCTGATTCCTCCGGCGGTGCCTCAATCTACCGAATGCTGGAAGTGCAGGCGGAAGGCAGGAAGGCCATGGATGCTGATGCATTTCTGAGAGGAGCAGATCTGAAAAAGGGTGATCTTCTTGCAGGAGACGAAAGCTCTTGAACATCCGTGTTTTTGCGATCGATTCACTTGATCGTATTCTGAACAGAAACCAGAAAGCAGATGAAGTTCTCAAGCAGTTGATGAGCGAGGTGATTGAGGCGCCACGCGATCGCCATCTGTTGCATGAGATGGTTTATGGCGTACTGCGCCGCTATTTTTCACTGGAGGCTGATTTTTCGCGTTATCTGAAACAGAAACCGGGTGAATTTGCCCGCCTGGCCCTGTTTGTCGGCACCTATCAGGTTCGGCATATGCGTGTGCCTCTCCATGCTGCCGTGAGTGAAACGGTTTCTGCTGTAAAGCCAAGAGATCCGAAGGCTTCAGGCATGGTCAATGCCGTGCTTCGCAAGGTTTCCAGTAGTGAACCGCCTTCAAAACTGAAGCCCAACCAGCGGGCAGAGCTGCCTCACTGGATCTACGCATCATGGCGTGATGCTTTTGGTGTAGAGGTGGTTGCAGCAATCTCGGAGGCCAACCGGGTTAAACCAGAACTCTCGATTGCTGTTTTTGATGAGCGGGAAGTCTGGATGAAACGGGCATCAGAAGCCGGGCTTGATGTGGTGACGGGAGAACTGTCACCTCATGCGGTGATTCTGCCTTCAGGAACAGCCGTTACGACGCTTCCCGGATTTAATGAGGGCGAGTTTCAGGTGATGGATCAGGCGGCACAGGCAGCTGTGTTGGCATTGGATCTGAAAGCAGGGGACAAAGTCCTCGATATCTGTGCTGCTCCCGGTGGCAAAAGTGCATTGCTTGCCCGTAAACATCCTGAA
>JAJRVG010000244.1 GCA_021545595.1 Zetaproteobacteria bacterium
CTGAAGCATTTTCCCGGGTCAGACCTGTTCGCGTGTCTTATGGAACATAATTTCAGGCCACTGCTCGATGGTGTAGTTCAGCTTCCAGACGCTCGGTGCCAGATATGTCAGATAACCATCAGCATCCTCGGCAAGACTGTGTTCAAACAGCCGTTTGAATTCCACAAGTTTTTTCTCATCTGCTGATTCAATCCAGCGGGCGGTCTGAAAGTCGGTGGCGGTGTAATCGGCATCCACCCTGTATTCAGCATTCAGGCGTGCAACGGTGACATCGAACTGCAACACGCCGACTGCGCCAAGAATGTAATCACCGCCAAGAATGGTGCGAAACACCTGTACTGCGCCCTCCTCGGAGAGCTGAATCAGCCCCTTATGAAGCTGTTTGCGCTTCATCGGGTCTTTCAGACGGATGCGGCGGAACATCTCCGGCGCAAAATTGGGGATACCGGAAAATTTAAGTGGCTCTTTGGTGGTAAAGGTATCGCCGATCCGGATGGTGCCGTGGTTGTGAATGCCGATAATATCGCCTGCGCAGGCCTCTTCGACATGGGTACGATCCTGTGCCATGAAGACGATGGCATTGGCCAGCTTCACATCCTTGCCGAGGCGATGATGGCGAACAGTCATGCCTTTGGTGAATTTGCCGGAACAGATACGAAAAAAGGCGATCCTGTCGCGGTGGGCAGGGTCCATGTTTGCCTGGATCTTGAAGGCGAAGGCCGAAAACTCTTTCTCTTCAGGGTCAACAGTCCGCTCAACGGCTTCACGCGGCCCCGGATGCGGTGCAAGTTCAACAAAGGCATCGAGAAGCTCTTTGACGCCAAAGTTGTTAATGGCACTACCAAAAAATACCGGTGTCTGGTTGCCTTTGAGGAAGTGCTCCAGGTCAAATGGGTTGGCAGCACCCTCCAGCAGCTCGATCTCCTCACGCAGTTCATCAGCCTGGGTTCCCAGAAGCTCATCCAGTTGGGGGTCATTCAGGTCTGTGATTTTCACCGTTTCAAAGTTGCTGGTATCCGCTCCGGCCTTGAAGAGCTGAAGCTCTTTTTTGTAGAGGCTGTAAACACCTTTGAATGCTTTGCCCATACCAATCGGCCAGGAGAGTGGGGCGCACTCAATCTGTAACTTCTCTTCAATATCAGCGAGAATATCAAGTGGCTCAAGACCTTCCCGGTCAAGTTTGTTGATGAAGGTAACAATGGGTGTGTTACGCATCCGGCACACCTCCATCAGCTTTTCAGTCTGTGGTTCAACACCATTGCCCGAATCGATCACCATCATGGCCGAGTCTACTGCTGTGAGTACGCGGTATGTATCCTCGGAGAAGTCCTGATGGCCGGGAGTATCGAGCAGGTTAATCTCAAAGTTGTGGTCATCATGGGCATAATTGAATTTCATCACCGAGGACGCGACCGAGATGCCGCGCTCCTGCTCAATTTTCATCCAGTCACTGGTGGCGTGACGGCTGGCCTTTCTTGCTTTTACAGCACCGGCCATCTGAATGGCACCGCCAAAAAGAAGAAGCTTTTCGGTCAATGTTGTTTTGCCGGCATCCGGGTGCGAAATAATGCCAAACGTACGGCGCTTTTCGACTTCCTGTTTCAGACTCATCTCTACCTCAGTTCTGTTCATCCGCAAAAAGCATCCATGCCTTTTGCTTGTGACGCATCAGAAAAATTAATGCTCTGCATCCATGCTTCGCCCTGCTTGGCAGCGCCTGTCGGCGTCCAATTCTACTGTCCTGTAGAATTGTGTCGTTTTTCTGATGCTCACGAATCCTGACGGATTCACAACCCATCCATGGGATGCAAAAAAACAGTGAATGAATCCCTGTTTTCTCAATGGGCGGTGAAGTGTAGCTTTATCCTCTCTTCAGGGCGAGGCGTGGCAGCGGATGTTTGTGGCTATAGCCTTTTTCAGCTTGACTTTAAGGGCACGCATTTCACGCTTTGAAACCCAGGGCAGTAACAAGCCCCTGATGATATGGAGAGAGGAGTTGAATATGGCACTGGTTGGTTCGGTTCACGTTAGTTACGGTACAAGACTTCCCGAATTCGAGTTGGATGATGCAGAGGGAACCAGGTATTACAGCAGCAATCTCTCAGGAAAAAACGGTCTGCTTGTGGTTGTGACCTGCAACCACTGTCCTTATGCGATTGCTGTCTGGCCGCGGGTCATCAGGCTGGCGAAGGCGATTCGGGAGAAGGGTGTGAATACCGTTGCGATTAACCCCAATATCCACCCCGATTATCCGGAAGATTCTCCGCAGGCAATGAAGGAGAAGGTGGCTGAGTGGGGGATCGACTTCCCCTATCTGGTTGATGCGGATCAGTCCGTCTCAAAGGCACTTAATGCACAGTGTACGCCGGATATCTATCTCTACAGTCGTGATGGAGAACTCTATTACCATGGTCGAATCGATGATTACTGGAAAGATGAGAGCCAGGTGACAGCAGAAGAGCTTGCACCGGCTGTCGATGCCATGGCTGCCGGCCGGGATGCACCGTCTATCCAGCATCCAACGATTGGCTGTTCAATTAAATGGCTGGATGAATAAAGCAATAGTTATAGCCCACTGCTGTCCCACTTAAGTTGTTTCGTCATACCGGACTTGATCCGGTATCCATGGATTCCCGCTTCGACTGCACGGCGGAGATGGTTCCATACTATTCTCCGCATTTCCCACATCCCTGTGGGTCAGATGCAGGAGGTACGAGCCCATGGACGGCGAAGGTAGAACAATGCAGGAGCAATTGTCGAGAGCAACGCATGGAGCAGTTGCCGAGCGCGGGAATGACGAACAGGGCCTAATCAGCGGAGAAACAGCTCGAATGTTTTACACTTTGGATAGTTGCTGCAGACCCAGAAGAGCACACCTTTATATTTTCCGGATTTAGCCCGCTTGAGAATCATCCTGGCTTTACAGGTTTTGCAGGAACGAAATGCTTCCATTGAAACAGTAGCCACCATCTCGTCGGGTGATGGCTGGTGGCCTTTCAGGTAGGGGGTGAGTGCCTGCTGCATTTCAGGTACTGAGTAGCTGGTTTTTACAGGCATGTGGAACACCATCACGCCAACCTCTTCCAGAAGGTCGGCAGAGTGGCTCTCCCTTTTTCCACTGGCCGCTGTTGCAGCATCTTCAAGCTCAATGGCGCAGACCACAGCCAGGGTGTCCTTATTACAGAGAATAAAGTCGATATGACGTTTCCCCTGTTTGGCTGCTTTTTTCAGGCGAGCCTGATCCACGCCTTTTTTTACTACGGCAATATCAGAAAGAGAGACCTTGGCCATGATATAAAATTCATTTCCGGCCACGGTTTTCAATGTGTTAAAGCAGGCCAGTTCCGGCTGGGTCAACAGCGATGGAATATCGGTTTTCTCAGCTGACTGTGCAGGGATGGTTGCAGAATCTCTTCCGCGACGAAACAGCAGAATGGCCAGAATCAATATCACCACCACAGCAATACCAAGCGAGAGCATCATCCAGTCGGCGTTGCTGGATGGGAGGTAGGCTAGAAGTTCATTCATCTGCAGAGGCTAGCATGAATACCGGAATGTTGAATGGAGGATTTCACAGCCGGTGTGCCTCAAACCAGTTTTTCCCCTGCCCGATATCCACGGCCAGTGGCACATGCAACGCCATCGCTCCCTCCATCACCTTCTGAATAAGAGAGCTTACATGTTCTGCCTGCTTTTCGGGGCAC
>JAJRVG010000245.1 GCA_021545595.1 Zetaproteobacteria bacterium
AGACTCGACTTATCGGCTTATGTTTTGTACTCTGCGACCGGATTAAGAAGCTCCAACAGTGAGGTGACTGATGGCAGACAGGCAAGCAATACTGGCTTTGGCGGATGGACGAATCTTCCGTGGTCAGGCTTTCGGTGCCACTGGAGAGAGTGTCGGAGAGGTCTGCTTCAACACTTCACTCACCGGTTATCAGGAGATTCTCACCGACCCCTCCTACACTGATCAGATTATCACCTTTACCTACCCGCATATCGGTAATGTCGGCACCAATGCCGATGACTGTGAGTCCGAAGCTGCCTCTGTACGTGGTTGCATTGTTCGCGCACCGGCTCGCATCACCTCAAACTATCGCGCCGAATCCGATTTTGACACCTGGCTGAAAGAGCAGAATGTGGTTGGTATTGCCGGTATCGACAGCCGTGCACTGGTACGTCACCTGCGTGACAATGGCGCCCAGAATGGCGTGATTGCCTCCAACGGCATGAGTGAAGAAGATGCGGTTGCCAGGGCTAATGGTTGGGAAGGTCTGGAAGGGCGTGATCTGGTGGGGCAGGTGAGTTGTGACGAAGCCTCTGTCTGGGCACCGGACGGAGGGCAGGGCACCTACGACATTGACAGGGCTGAATATCGCAACGTGAAAGCTGACAAGCATGTGGTTGCTTTCGATTTTGGTTGTAAGCGCAACATCTACCGCAAGCTTTCCGACCGTGGTCTGAAGGTCTCTATCGTTCCTGCACAGACTTCCGCACCTGACATTCTGGCGATGAATCCCGATGGCATCTTTCTCTCCAACGGCCCGGGTGATCCGGCTGCTGTCGGTTATGCGGTTGAAGAGACTCGTAAGCTTCTGGATAGCGACATCCCGATCTTCGGTATCTGCATGGGTCACCAGCTACTCTCTCAGGCGTTGGGTCTCTCCACCTTCAAGCTCAAATTCGGCCATCGTGGCGGCAACCATCCGGTAAAGGATGAGACCACCGGCAAGATCGAGATCACCAGCCAGAATCACGGCTTTGCTGTGGCCGATGACAATATTCCTGCCAACGTTGAAATCACACACCGTTCACTTTTTGACGGTACGGTTGAAGGGTTGAAAGTGAAGGGTAAGCCGATCTTCTCGGTGCAGTATCACCCGGAAGCAAGCCCGGGACCGCAGGATGCGGATTACCTGTTCGATCGTTTCGCAGAGCTGATCAGAAACTGACTGCAGATTGAGGTTGAAAGTTAGCCGCCCGACCAACGTTAAAGCTTAGCCGCGCCACTTTTTGGCATCGGCTGGAGCGCCTTGTTATGCCTACTTTTTAGCAACTCTCTCAGTTCTGAAACAGAATAGGGTTTACCATTGATCTTTTTGTGTAACATCGCATGGCAGTTTGGGCATACCGGTATTAAGTCATTTACATAGTTAATTTTATAGTTTTTTCCAATTGTATGGATAGGCTCAATATGGTGAACATGAATAAAGTCTTTGCCGATAGGGCCATAAATTTTTTCGAAGTCAAATGAACATACTTTACATATATTACCATGAGCCTCTATACATTTTGCTCTCGCAATAGAACTCCTTTCATATTTATTTACCGAAACCTGCTTTCTTATTCCCTCATATATTTCAGGAGAAGATTCTATTGTTTCAGGGAAGTCTTCGTCATTTGCCGTTCCAAATACTGAAGAAACATATAATTCTAGATTTTCTGTTAATTTTATTGGGCCTTGTGGCGCGGCATTTAGCCCTTTTTTTAGAAGCAGAGGCAGTGACAGTTTTTCTGAGTCCACCTCTTCAATAATCTCAAGATTGAAAAATTTTCCGCCCAAAGACTTTTCGTATTCTTCTTGATTAAGCCAGTACTCTTTATCGTCTCTTATTTCGGATGATTTTTTATTGAGTTCAGTTACTTTGCATTTATACCTAACTCTTTGAATCGGGCTGGTGCAATAAATATAAACAATGTCACCGACATTGTATTTTGCATTTCCCTGACGCCAGTCTATTGACCCGTAATGGGCAAAAGAGCTGGTATGATCATATATCTTTCCATTTGCGGATATTAACCAATTCATATGATTACTCTGTTGGGCATCAACATATGTTATACATCTGTTTTGGTGCATAACCTGCCAGCCAAAAAAGTGGATATTCTGCTGATAGTCTGATTAATCCCATATAACTCCCCAATTCGTACCAATATAGAGGGTATATTGAGAAGTGGCAATTACACCTATAAATACCTGAGTAAAATATTTGCTTTCATCAAGGTGCTGCCTGGCCACTTTTACTAGCAGTCATCCGCATCGGTTCAGGATGGCATTACAAAAAAAGCACCCCCGAAGGCGTGCTTTTCAAACCGTGGTCAGATGAATCGCCTATTCCTGCAGTGATAACCAGCGCTCGGCATCCAGCGCTGCCTTGCACCCTTCACCGGCTGAGGTGATCGCCTGACGATAGACTGAGTCGGCCACATCACCGGCTGCAAAGACACCATCCACCGAAGTGGCTGTGGTTTTATCTTTGGTGATCAGATAGCCGGTATCGTCCATCTCCAACTGCCCCTTCACAAAACCGGTGTTTGGCTTATGACCGATGGCAATAAAAACACCATGCAGGTCGATATCAGTGGTTGAACCATCAACCGTGGACTTGATACGCATGCCGGTCACACCACTATCATCACCGAGCACCTCATCAAGCACACTGCTCCACGCCATCTCAACATTCTCACAAGCGAAAAGATGATCCTGCATGATCTTTTCTGCTCTTAATTCATCCCGGCGGTGAACCACGGTCACCTTGCTGCAGATATTGGAGAGATAGATCGCCTCCTCCACTGCCGTATCACCACCACCGATGACTGCCACCTCCTTGTCACGATAGAAAAATCCATCACAGGTGGCACAGGCGGATACACCACGGCCGGAGAACGCCTCCTCCGATGGCAGACCCAGATACATAGCTGAAGCACCGGTCGCGATAATCAGGGCATCGCATGTGTAGGCTCCTTCATCACCCTTAAGGGTGAACGGGCGCTTGGAGAGATCGGCTTCATTGATGTGATCCCAGATGATTTCAGTGCCAAAGCGCTCGGCCTGTGCCTGAAAATCAGCCATCATCTCAGGCCCCTGAACGCCATCTTTGTACCCCGGATAATTATCCACATCAGTTGTTGTTGTCAGCTGTCCACCCGGCTGAATGCCCTGAATCACCACAGGGTTCAGGTTGGCACGTGCCGCATAAATGGCTGCGGTATAACCGGCAGGGCCGGAACCCAGAATAATTAAATGGTGGTGTTGAACATCTGACATGGAGCGCTCCTTAAAAGAAGACGTAATCTAGCTATGAATGGTTATGAATCAACCGGATTTCAACGGAGGTCATTTTTAAAATTTCACTACGAAGAAGAGATGAACCACAATCCCCCAGGGGAGCCTCTCTTGTTTCACAATTCACCTTCAGGCACAAAGACACAAAGACACAAAGCAGGAAGGTGGGGCATAAAACGGTTGCCAGGCCAAGAAAAGAGAGGAAACCAATCACATCGGTTCCCGTGGTTAAAATTTCACTACGAAGAAGAGATGAACCACAATCCCCCAGAGGAGCCTCTCTTGTTTCACAATTCACCTTCAGGCACAAAGACACAAAGTAAGAAGGTGGGGCATGAAACGTTTTTTACCCTTTGTGGTTAGATGCTTTTTTTAATCTATAGAAGGAAAATCGTTGCCAGACCAAGAAAAGAGAGGAAACCAATCACATCGGTTACCGTGGTCAAAATGGTGCCGGATGCCAGTGCCGGGTCGATGTTTATCCTCTGTAGTGTCAGAGGGATCAGAGCTCCGGAAAGACCTGCAGCAACCAGATTTATCATCATCGCCACAGCAATAACCATACCGAGTCTGGCCCCCAGTGCAGGGAACCAGAATGAAGCAACGATTCCCATCACAATGGCGAAGCTCAGGCCCGTGACCACTGCGACTGATACCTCTTTAAAGAGCGCTCTCTTACCGGTCTCAAACGTTACACGGCCCAGTGCAATGCCCCGCACAATAACGGTGAGTGTCTGCGTTCCCGCAATACCGCCCATACTGGCAACAATCGGCATCAGGATAGCCAGTGCCACAATCTGTGCGATGGTTGCTTCAAACTGGGAGATCACAACAGATGCCAGGATGGCTGTGCAGAGATTAACCATAAGCCAGACGCCACGACGCCACGCCGTGATACCGACGGGCTCGGAGAGATCATCCTGA
>JAJRVG010000246.1 GCA_021545595.1 Zetaproteobacteria bacterium
AATAATGGTTAATTTGATCTGGATCAATGCTATGCCCCTGCTGGATTTTCAGTATTCCACCACTTCATCCGCGTGCCAATCTACTTAAAAGATACATACGGAGAGGATTATCTCGGGAGGAATATATTAACATGAACAAAATAAGATTCTTACGATCTTTTCCGCTGCTTGTAGCAGGGGCACTGCTCGGTGGCCAGGTTGCCCATGCAGTAGAGGTAGACATTAGCGGTTCATTGAGACCGCGTGTTGAATTTGCCAATGAAGGCATACAGGGCCAAGGTGCGGGACAGCAGAAATCACACACCACGATGCAGACACGTGTCAATGTAAAAGCTACCGTCGATGAAGATGTATCAGCTTTTATCCAGATTCAGGATGTCCGCACATGGGGTGGTGCAACTCCAACCTCAGCGCCACCATCAATCACCCAGACAGGCACCAGCCTTCAGGGTAACCTGGACCTTCACCAGGCATTTTTTACTGTGAAGAATACCATGGGTAGTGGTGTCGACCTGAAGATCGGCCGTCAGGAACTGGTCTTTGATGAACACCGTCTGATCGGTAACATCGGCTGGATTCAGCAGGGACAGACCTTTGATGCAGCTCGTGCCGATACAAAGATTGGGGGCACCGGCCTGACTGCCTTCTACGCCCAGACAACAGCAAAGGATTCCCATCCAACACTGGGTGGCACCCTGGGTGGCCCTGCCAACACCTTCGAATCAAACTTTAGTGGCCTGCGTGCCACATGGTAACTTGGTGGCAAAGACCGGATCACACCATATGCCTATTACGCGCTTAACCCGACCAGAAGCGGCAGTGGCGCTGTGGACCCTGTGCCTGACCAGGCTCTGAACATTCTCTATACCGGCCTGTATGTTGTTAAACATATCGGTGGTTTCCGTCTGCGCTTTGACGGTGCATATCAATCCGGTGATAAAAATGCCACCACAACCTTTGCTGCCTATATGCTGACTGCGGCTGTGAGCAAAAAGCTGGACATCGCCAGCGGAGCCAAGGTCGTTCTGTGGGCTGATTACCTTTCCGGTGACAGCAACGGTGCTGCGGATGGCAAAATCAAGACCTTCACCACACCATATGCCACGAACCACAAGTTCTATGGCCATATGGATAAGTTCCTGAACATTCCGGCCAGCGGCCTGATTGACCTCGCACTCAAGGGAACGCTCAAGGCAACACCGAAACTCAAATTCCAGCTGGATGCGCATATGTTCCGGGCTGATAAAACCACGGCACTTGTAACGAACAAGGATCTGGGTTCTGAAATTGATTTCGATATAAACTATGCACTGGCTACAAACACCAGCCTGAGAATGGGCTATAGCCACTTCTTTAAGGGTGATGCATCTGCTCTTGGTGTGGCCGGCGACCCTTCCGTCGATTCCGACTGGGCCTGGATGATGATGACAATGAAGTTCTAAAGTAGAACGGAAGAGTATGAAAAAAGAGTCGGCCTTCGGGTCGGCTCTTTTTTTTGAGGTCGGCTCCACTGCTGTCCCAGCTGTTTGATTGCCTCATACCGGACTCCGACTGCATGGGTGAAGAACAGCACCACATCATACCGGACTAATAATGTCATGCCGGGCGCGACCCGGCATCCATGGATTCCAGCGTCCGCTGGAATGACGGAAGTGGTCTGATTGGGTGAAGCAACAGCACCGTGTTATGTCAGAGATGGTCTAGAAAGGTGTGTCAATCATAGAACGTCATGCCGGACTTCGAATAGTGAAACGTCATACCGGACTTCGACTGCATGGACGCAGGAGCAATTGTCGAGCGCTGGAATGACAGAAGTGACTTGAACAGGGAATATAATGACATAGCGTCATGCCGGACTTGATCCGGTATCCATGGATTCCAGCATCCGCTGGAATGACGGGAAGAACGGAGTTCATGCCCAATAAAATCGGGGGCCGGTTCACCCTACTCCCGTATTACTGCTCTGCTCTGTAATTAAATCTCAACAATGTAGCGGCTCCCCTGTCCGCTCTCTCATTGGAAATAAACAGATCACCATTGGGCAGGAAGGCCATGCCCTCAGCCTGAACAAAATATTTTTTGGGGAGCTTGTAGACAGCAGCCAGGCTGCCATCGCTGTTCAGTACCATCATACGCCTCTTGGCCGATGAGATGATAAACAGCTGCTGTGTTAGCGGATGAACAGCCAATGCGGCCGGTTTGACCTGTTTCCTGTGTTTCCACCAACTCTTCTTCTTTTTCTTACTGGCCATCACCTGAACCAGGGCAAGATCAATTTTAAACACCGGCTCCGGCAGCAAGCGCCTGGACTCAAGATCAAAGGCGTAAACAGCCTTGTAACCTTTCATATCCTTGCCGGGATACTCCTTGCAGGCAATCAGCAGTCGATGGTTAATGGCATCATAGGCCAGCCCTTCACTGTCATTCTCTGAATGGAGTCCGGTTTTATACCTGGCTGTGATACGTTTGTTGCTCTTCCAATTCCGGATTTCATAAATGGTTCCGGCACTGGATAACACATAAATAGTGTCCCCAACCCGCTCAACAGCCTCATAATCAAGCTTTTTCCCATCCCCCATTTTACGCCGATCTGTGATCTTGCCGGTTCTGATATCAATAACAAACAGCCTGCTGCTTTCGTCATCAATGGCACCAAGATGAAAATCATCAAGCAGGGTCAGCCCTGAGATTTCATCCAGTAAGCCGGGCAGTTCATAAACACGATCCGGACGATCAAAAGTATAGCCGGATTCATTCATGCCTTGCGAACATGCGGAACTGACAACGGCACCCGAAAGCAGAACCAATAGAGCCACTGTGGTTACTCTG
>JAJRVG010000247.1 GCA_021545595.1 Zetaproteobacteria bacterium
CTGACCATTGATGCCAAAGGTGATCTGGAGATTGATGCTCACCACACGGTTGAAGATATCGGCATCTGTCTGGGCGAAGCACTACGTGAAGCCGTGGGAGACAAGGCAGGAATCGTCCGCTATGGCCATGCCTATGTTCCACTGGATGAAGCACTCTCCCGTGTTGTGCTTGACCTGTCAGGCCGTCCCGGGCTTGAGTACCAGATCAGCTTTCCAAAAGAGACAGTGGGTGGCTTTGATATTGAGCTGTTTAAAGAATTTTTTCAGGCAATAAGCAACCATGGCCGGATAACGCTGCATATTGATGCCATACGTGGTGACAATAACCACCATATCATCGAGACTGTATTCAAGGCATTTGGCCGGGCACTTCGCATGGCCGTTGAGTCCGATCCACGTGTCACGGGAATACCCAGTACCAAAGGAGCGCTGTAGGGTATGACCAAAACCATCACCCCCACCCATGGATGGGTGGCGGGCGAATATCATGAGCCCGTAAGCGTAGCAAAACCATGCTTTTGCGAAGTGGCAAAAGGCGGAAGGCAGGAGCCTGGGGCCGAATGAAAATCGGACTCATTGATTATGGTATGGGTAACATGCACTCCATTGCCAAGGCTCTGGAGCATGTGGGTGGAACAGTTCAGCTGGTTAAAACAGCGGAAGAGTTGGGCAACACCTCCCGTATTGTTCTTCCCGGCGTGGGTGCCTTCCGTGATTGCAGTGCAGCTCTGAAAGCGTCAGGGCTTGGCGAAGCCATCAAAGAGAAATGCACAGAAGGTGTCCCCTTCCTCGGTATCTGCCTGGGTATGCAGGTGATGCTGACATCTTCAAGAGAGTTCGGCCTCTATCCCGGTCTGAACCTGATTCGTGGTACGGTAAAATCTTTCCCCGAGTCACACCCGGAACGTGGTTATAAAATCCCACACATGGGCTGGAATGATATTCTCTTCTCTTCTGAAAAAGATATTCATCCGGTGCTGAAACCATTGGAAAACCAGCAGGTCTATTACGTGCATTCATACTGCTGTGCACCTGAAAACCCGGAACATATTCTGGGAGTCTGCTCCTACGGTGAGTTCCCGTTTGCTTCAGCAATCGGAAAAGCCAACATGATCGGTGTCCAGTTCCACCCGGAAAAAAGCCAGCGTGCAGGCATGGCATTACTGGAGGCTTTCCTGAAATGGAATCTGTAACCAGCACATTTGAACTTATTCCAGCCATTGACCTGAAAGGTGGCCACTGTGTTCGGCTTAAACAGGGGCGTATGGATGATGCGACCGATTACGGCGATGATCCGGCAGCCATGGCCGAGCAGTGGCAATCCATGGGCGCAACACGCCTGCATGTGGTTGATCTGGATGGTGCCTTTGCAGGAAAACCTGCCAACAGGCCTGCTATTCAGAGCATTTGTGAACATCTGAACATTCCTGTTCAGCTGGGTGGCGGCCTGCGCGACCTTTCCATGATTGAAGGTGTGCTCAACCTCGGGGTTGACCGGATTATTCTGGGCTCTGCGGCCGTTTCAAACCCTCAGCTTGTTACCGATGCGTGCCGGGCATTTCCGGGTAAGATTTGTGTCGGTATTGATGCCAGGAGTGGCATGGTAGCTGTACACGGCTGGGATGATGTTACCGATGTTACTGCAATTGATCTGGCTGGAAAATTTGAGGATGCAGGCGTATCAGCCATCATCTACACCGACATTGCCCGTGATGGCATGATGACGGGCCCGAATATTGAAGAGACCGTCAATCTGGCAAAAGCAATCTCCATTCCGGTTATCGTATCCGGTGGTGTTGCCAATATGGATGATGTGCGTGCATGTGCGAAACATGTGGAGAGCGGTATCTGCGGTGCCATCACCGGCCGGGCGATCTATGAGGGCAGCATCGATTTCGCTGCCGCCATGAAGGAACTGGGAGCATGAACAGAGCCTCCCCTTTCCCTACAGGATGTAGGGCGAGCGAATATCATGAGCTCGTAAGTGTAGCAAGACCGCGCTCTTGCGGAACGGTAAAAGCCGGAGGGCAGGACGCCCGCAGGCGGGTCAAATGCTAAGTAAGAGAATTATCCCATGTCTGGACGTGGCCCACGGGCGCGTGGTTAAGGGTGTTCAGTTTGTCGACATCATTGACGCAGGTGATCCTGTAGAAGCGGCCATTAAATACGATGAACAGGGGGCTGATGAGCTCTGCTTCCTTGATATCCGCGCATCTCATGAGAGCCGGGAAACGCTCTATCATATGGTTACCGATGTGGCCGAGCATGTCTTTATGCCACTGACCGTCGGTGGTGGCGTCAAAGATATCTCTGATATTGAGAGGCTGCTGCACGCCGGGGCCGATAAGGTATCGATCAATACAGCTGCCATTTTTAACCCTGAGTTTGTAAAAGAGGCTGCTGAACGTTTTGGCTCTTCAACCATTGTAGTGGCAGTTGATGCTAAACGGACAGACGATCACTGGGAGTGTTTCACCCACGGTGGCCGCAAGCCAACCGGTATTAATGCTGTCGAATGGGCCAAACGCATGAGCGATTACGGTGCCGGAGAGATCCTGCTGACCAGCATGGATTGTGACGGTACCAGGGAGGGGTATGACATCCCTCTCACCCGTACCGTGGCAGAAGCGATTCCTGCCAATGTAATTGCGTCCGGTGGCGTGGGTAGTCTGGAGCACATGGCACAAGGACTAACCGATGGTAAGGCAGATGCTGTTCTGGCTGCCTCCATTTTTCACTTCGGTGAACACACCATCGCCGAAACCAAGTCCTATCTTGCAAGTAAAGGTATCCCGGTACGGATTTAGTCTAATCCGGTTTCGGGCTCCTGCCCTTCACCTTTTATCGTTATGCAAAAACGTCGTTTTGCTCCACTCACAGCTTCACTTTGTTTAGCTGCCCCACTTCCTGTGGGGTGAGCTAGCCTTTCAGTCCTCCTTATCAATCAAAGGTGATCTGCGTTCATCCATCTCTAACTATTCTTACTCTTCATGCTCTGTGGTAAAATTCTCAGATGGAATGGGCACAACAGATCATTGAACAGTACGGCTATTGGGCTCTCTTTGCAGGCACCTTTGCTGAAGGTGAGGCCGTTTTTATTGCTGCGGCAGCTCTTGCAGCAGCAGGGCTGCTTGAACCATGGAAAGTAATCATTGTAGCCGCGATTGGTGCATTCATCGGCCATCTCTTCTTTTTTGCCATTGGCCGCTGGCGCGGTATGCAGATCATCAACTCGTTTAAGTTTCTGCGCACCCATCATTCCAAAGCCAACAAAGTACTGGATCACTATGCACACTGGTCTATTTTTATGTTCCAGTATCTCTACGGAACCCGGATTGTTGCCGCCATTATGTTTGGCTGTTCCAGCATTGAATTCTGGCGTTTCTTTCTACTGCAGACCCTCAACTGTATTACCTGGGCAATCGTTGTTTATGCGGCAGGCCATTTTCTTGGCATTGCTGCATTAGGAATCCTTGAACACTATGGCTTCATCGGCCTGATGGTGGTGATAGGAGCCATCGTTATTATTGCGCTGCTCACATGGTTTGGTATCCATGAACACAAAGTTTCCCGTAAAGAGCCCGGTATGAACAGGGATCTGGATAACTGACATATTTCCCATTCTGTTTCCAACTGGTCTACACTTTCAGGTGACTGGTGTTAAAACGGAGTAGCAGCTCATGATTACACGACCCGCAGCAGTTGCAGGAAGTTTCTATCCGGACAGTCCGGATACTCTGGCTCGCAATGTCGATGCAATGCTGTTTGAGGCTGGGGAGACTCAAACCGGAAAATCCCCTAAAGCCCTGATTGCACCCCATGCCGGATACATCTATTCAGGTCCAACGGCAGCCTCTGCTTATGCACTACTCAATGCTGAAAAAATAACCCGTGTTGTTCTAATGGGGCCCACTCACCGGGTGCTTCTTGCCGGTCTGGCACTGCCGGAGGCTGATGCTTTTGAGACACCTCTGGGCAGCATTGAACTTGATCGTGACGGCATGGAGCAAGTTCAGAATCTGGCTCAGGTCTCGGTTGAAGCAAGCAGCCACGCATTTGAACACTCGCTTGAAGTTCAACTACCCTTTCTGCAACGTAAATTGAACCGATTCACACTGATTCCATTTGCTGTTGGACGGGCGCAGCCAGAGGTGGTGGCAGAAGTTCTCAACCTGTTATGGGGAGAAGAAGAGACGCTCATTGTCATCAGCTCCGACCTTTCCCACTACCACCCCTACGAAATGGCCAGGAAAATTGATACGGAAACCGCAGAGGCCATTATCCGTCTGGAGCCGATTATCACCCATGAACAAGCCTGCGGTGCTACACCCATCAATGGCCTTCTGGCCTGTAGGGAGAAACATCCACTCAGGCCCGAACTGATCGACCTGCACAATTCAGGTGATACAGCCGGGCCTCAAGACCGGGTGGTGGGCTACGGGGCCTTCGCCTTCTATGAATAGGAAAACGCTGCTACCCGCTATCGCCAGAGCAGTGATCACCAAACAGTTGGGGATTGCAGCCACCATCCCCAAAGCAGTAGATAACCCCTGGTTGAATGATCATGCTGCCACCTTCGTCACCTTGAAACTGAATGGTGAACTACGTGGCTGTATCGGTTCGTTGAAGGCTCGCTACTCACTGATAGATGACCTGCAAAGCAACGCAGTTGCAGCCGCCTTTCATGATCCACGTTTTCCCCCACTCTCTGAGGATGAGCTCGATCAGATACAGATCGAGGTATCTATTCTCTCACCCCCTGAAAAGATCGAATACAGCAGCGAAGCCGATCTCCTGGCTCAACTGAGACCCCATATTGACGGTGTGGTCTTTAACTGCGGAAACTATCGAAGCACCTTCCTTCCTCAGGTATGGGATCAACTCCCATCACCCGAACACTTTATGGCTCGCCTGAAAGAGAAGGCTGGCCTTGCTGCCGACTTCTGGAGTGATGAGGTGCTAATATATAGATACAGTGTAGAGAAGTTCAGGGAGTCCGAACATGCCAAATGAAC
>JAJRVG010000248.1 GCA_021545595.1 Zetaproteobacteria bacterium
CAGCGATCCCACATCAGCGCCTTCTGGGATTCCGTGTAATAAATGCGAGGTCTTTGTTTCATCTGCAACACTCCTTCTGCTTTCACAGACTCTAGGGTGTTGCATCGACGGGTTGAATCCGCAACCCAGAGCGGGCATTCAGATTAACCAACAAGCGCTGCTGCACCGAGAAGTCCTGCATTGTCATCCAGCGTGGATTGAATCACGTTGATCTTGCCTTTCAAGGGCGGGATCAGGTTTGTGTCTAACGATTCGAGCATAGCGGGATGGAGCAGAGGCCATGCT
This sequence comes from Zetaproteobacteria bacterium, assembly GCA_021545595.1. Lineage (GTDB taxonomy): Bacteria > Pseudomonadota > Zetaproteobacteria > Mariprofundales > Mariprofundaceae > WSZY01. The sequence continues at coordinate 286 of JAJRVG010000248.1, forward strand.
CCGGTCAGGCCGCCACTGATGGTGACGGTGTGAATGTCCAACAGCTTGATGGACTGGGCAATGGCGATGCCGAGATAGTTTCCTGCGCTTTCGATGATCTCAACGGCTTGCCTGTCACCGCCAATGGCGCGTTCATAGATCTCTCTGGAACTGCTTTGAGTACCGCTATTCTCAAAATACCTGGCAGCAATGGCAGTGGCTGAAGCATAGGCTTCCACACATCCTCTGCCACCGCATCCACAGGCTCGGGCTGAATCACCGTGAGCCACGCGTAGATGCCCGAACTCCATCGCCATGCCGCCCTCACCGGTGTAGGGGATGTTGTTCAGAATCAATCCACCACCGATTCCAGTTCCCAGCGTAATATGCAGCAGGTTTGCTGCCCCTCTGCCAGCACCAAAGCGCTGCTCACCGATTGCGGCGCAGAGCGCATCGTTCTGAATGTGGACAGAGATATTCAGCGCATCCGAGAGCCTCTTTGCCAGATTGACGTTGTGAAGTTTTGGCAGGTTGGGGGAGGATACAAGAGTGCCGGAATTTCCAAGAAAAAATCCGGGAAAACCGGCCCCTATGGCCTTGATCGAGCTGTTTTTTTGAATAATCTTATCAAAAAAATAAGAAAGTCGATCAATCAGATCATTTTCTTCAATATTCCTGTTGCCAAGATCAATTTTAGCACGCACTTCATCGGCAATCGTTCCATCACTGTTCACGACTGCTGCGCGGATGTTTGTGCCGCCAATATCTGCTGCCAGAATCATTTTTTAATCAACGCCCTATAGAGTTGTTCATACGTTTGCGCCGATGTATCCCATGATGAATCACGTTTCAGTGCATTGGAGCGGATACGTGACCAGGTTCTAGGCGTGTGGAAGAGAGCAACAGCCTGTTCAACCGCAACATCAAAAGCTTTAGGTGTTGCTTCTGAAAAATGGATGCCGGTTGCTTTTGATTTAGATGCGTTATAGTCGGTCACAGTATCCCGAAGGCCACCGGTTGCACGCACCACAGGAATAGTGCCGTAACGCATGGCCATCAGTTGTCCAAGCCCACAGGGCTCAAAGCGTGATGGCATCAGGAAGATATCCCCCCCGGCATAGATCTGACGGGCCAGGGCTTCGTTAAAGCCACGGAAGAAGTACATCTGTTTTGGATATCGGGCTGCCAGATCCTGTAGTATGCGTTCATTTTGGCTATCACCGGAGCCCAGTATCGCCAGTTGATAACCGCGCCCAATCCATTTTTTGGCATTGGCCAGAAGCAGATCGATGCCTTTCTGTTCAGCCAGTCGTGAGATCAGCGTAAGCAGAGGCGTATTGGCTGAAATTTCAAAACCACAATGTTTCTGTAGTACCTCTTTGCATTTTTTCTTGCCGGTAACCTTCCCCGGGCCGTAACCGGCCTCAATAAAACTGTCAGTGGCCGGATTCCACTCATCAATATTAAGTCCGTTTACAATACCGGAAAGTTTGAATGCGTGAGCCTGAAGAAAGCCCTCCAGTTCACAGCCATACTCAGCGGTTAAAATCTCTTCGGCATAGGTTGGGCTGACGGTGGTGATGGAATCAGCAGATTCGATACCTGCCTTCATGCAGTTGATCTGGCCGTGAAATTCGAAGCCTGCAGGATGAAAATGGTGTGATGGGATGCCAAGCCTGTGAATCCAGTCGGCTGGAAAAATTCCCTGATAGGCGAGATTATGGATGGTGTAGACCGTTTTGGCACGGGCAATGTTGGGGTGGTGCTGATATTGGGTCTTCAGCAGCAGTGAAACCATGCCGGTCTGCCAGTCATGGCAGTGAATAATATCTACCTTTCTGCCAACTCCATCGGCTGCCTCCAGAGCCACACGATTAAAAAAGAAGAAGCGAAGCAGGTTGTCTTCATAGGCACCGCCCGGTGGGCCATAGAGCTCATCTCTGGCATAGAGCTCATCCTGTTCAATAAGAATAAAGTCGAGCCCGTTAACTTTTGCACTGTGAAGCGGGCAGTGTCGCCGAACACCATCGGCCCATATCTCAATGATACGATCGGTTGCTCTGGTTTTAATACCCGCTTTGGCCAGATGGTGACGATAAAAGGGGAGAATAACTGTCACCTGATGCTTTAGCTTTTTCAGGGCGTGGGGCAGTGAGCCGGTAACGTCGGCCAGACCCCCTGTTTTTGCCAGAGGGGTAGCTTCTGATGCAATAAAAACAATGTTGAGTCCGGCCATTTGTCCCCTCCTGAATAATATGGCTATAATAACCGCGAAACGAAAGTTTGTCAGGCTTGTAGGATTTGAACTAGGGTAGGGTGATGCCAAAAATCGTTGTACAAGACATAGGCGGTGAACATGACCATGTTATTGAGGGCACCTCTTCAATAGGCCGCCACCCCCGCTCTACCATCTGCCTGCATGATGCGCTTGTTTCAAAAAGGCATGCTATTGTCCATCAGGTGGCAGGAGAGTATCTCTACGAAGATCTCGGTAGTGCCAATGGCTCATTTCTTGATGGGGTGAAAATCACCAAACATAAACTGCAGGATGGGGATAAAATCACCCTTGGTAAGGTGACGCTGCTGTTTTCTGCTGAATCTGATGAGGAGAAACTGGCCAAGAGCGTTAATATTTCACAAGTTACTGATATCAGTCAGGTGCGTGACCGTATTAAAGTGGAGAAAGTGGAGACGTTCCTGCCTGAGCGGCAGGTGTCCGACCTTGGCCTGCTGCGTACCGATTATGAAAAACTGAGACTCGGCCACGAACTTCTGCAGAGCA
>JAJRVG010000249.1 GCA_021545595.1 Zetaproteobacteria bacterium
ATTGTGCCGCTGGTGGCCGCCAGTGTGATTACCGGTGTGGCGGGGCTGGGCGACGTGCGCAAGCTTGGCAAGATGGGCGGTATTAGTATCGCCTATTATCTGTCGACAACACTGATCGCTGTCACGATTGGATTGATTATGGCCAATCTCTGGCAGCCTGGTGTTGGTGTGCCGCTGGGTGATCTGGCTGAACCTGCCCGCAAGGTGGGTGATCTGGGTATCACCGATCTGATCCTGTCACTGGTGCATCCCAATATCATCGGCGCGGCAGCCGATATGAAGCTGTTGCCGATTATTGTCTTTTGCATCTTTTTTGCCGCAGCACTTTCAACGCTGGGAGAGAAAGGTGCACCGGTAATCAATTTCTTTGATGGGCTCAATGAGGGGATGATGAAGTTGGTAGAGTGGCTAATGTGGCTGGCACCGATCGGAGTGTTCGCCCTGATTGCAGCTCGTTTGGGTGCGGCAGGTGGAGGAGAGGCCTTCCTTGCTCAATTGGCAGGGCTTGCCAAATATGCCATGGCTGTTATTTCCGGCCTTTTGGCTCACGCAGTCGTGCTCTGTCTGCTTCTGACGGTGTTGGCTCGCAGACAGGTGAAAGAGTATCTGGGCCACATGGCCACAGCTCTGCTGACCGCATTCTCCACCTCTTCGTCCAGTGCCACGCTGCCGATGACGATGGAAGGGGTGAAAATGGCCGGTGTTTCTAAAACAGCCCGCCGCTTTGTACTGCCGTTGGGAGCTACCATCAACATGGATGGCACGGCACTCTATGAGGCGGTGGCAGTACTCTTTATCGCACAGGCGATGGGCATCGATCTCACATTCGGTCAGCAGATACTGGTGTTGATTACGGCAACGATGGCTGCCATCGGTGCGGCAGGAATTCCTGAAGCCGGTCTGGTGACCATGGTGATTGTACTTGAGGCAGTCGGCCTGCCGCTGGATGGAATCGGGCTGATTCTGGCCATTGACTGGTTTCTGGATCGCTGCAGAACCACGGTAAATGTCTTTGGTGATGCTGTCGGTGCTGCAGTGGTAGGAAAATTCTATCCAGGACACCAAAACGATTGATATTATTGACAATTCTACAACTCTTGCTGAATTCAGCTTTGTGAATAGAATCCCTCCCCCTTTATATGCTCGGAGGCGACATGCATGATATTAGCGAAGGCCTGACATTTGATGATGTATTGCTGGTACCACAGGCAAGTCAGGTTTTGCCTAAAGGTGCTGATACCTCTTCCCAGCTGACCAAAAAGATACGCCTCAATATCCCTGTAGTTTCAGCAGCGATGGATACCGTTACCGAGTCGGGCACAGCGATTGCACTGGCACAGGAAGGCGGCATCGGTGTTATCCATAAGAACCTGACCAATAGACAGCAGGCTGCTGAAGTTCGCAAGGTGAAGCGTTACGAAGCCGGTGTGGTTCAGGATCCGCTTACCGTTACCGAAGACATGTCGCTGGAAAATGTACGCCATCTTTCTGCCAGACATGGTTTTTCAGGCTTCCCTGTACTGGATGCCAGTGGAATGGTTTGTGGTATCATTACCAACCGTGATATCCGCTTTGAGTCGGATCACAGCATGGCTGTGAAAGATATGATGACACAGCGAGACCGCCTGGTGACAGTCGCTCCGGGCTGCGGTCTGAATGCATGCAAGCAGCTGTTCCGTGAACATCGTATAGAGAAACTTCCTGTGGTTGATTCTGATGGTCGTCTGCACGGCATGGTAACCGTACGTGATATTGAGAAGGCTTCAGCGCATCCGAGTGCCGTACGTGATGATTTGGGCCGTCTACTGGTTGCGGCTGCCATTGGAGTTGGTTCGAAAGAGATGGAGCGTTTTGATGCACTTGTTGCCGAGGGCGTGGATGCGGTTATTGTGGATACCGCGCATGGCCATTCATCCGGTGTGATTGAACAGGTGCGTGAAATCAAACGACTGCATGGTGACAAGATTCAGGTGATCGGCGGTAACATTGCTACGGCTGACGCTGTTCGTGATCTGGCTGAGGCGGGAGCCGATGCTGTGAAGGTGGGGATTGGTCCCGGCTCGATCTGCACTACCCGTATTGTGGCTGGAGTGGGTGTGCCGCAGTTGACTGCAGTGATGGATTGCGCCGTGGCCGGGCGTGAGCTGGGCATTCCGTTGGTTGCCGATGGTGGTATTAAATTTTCAGGTGATTTTGCCAAGGCAATGGCAGCCGGTGCATCAACCTGCATGTTCGGATCAATGTTTGCCGGTACCGATGAAGCACCGGGCGAGAAAATTCTCTATCAGGGCCGTACCTACAAGGCTTACCGTGGCATGGGCTCTATCGGTGCAATGAAAAAGGGCAGCAAGGACCGTTACTTTCAGGGCGATGTCGAAGAGGCAATGAAACTGGTTCCGGAAGGTATTGAGGGCCGTGTGGCATACAAAGGTGAGATTGCTGATATCCTGCATCAGCTGGTTGGTGGCCTGCGTGCCTCGATGGGTTATATTGGTGCAATCTCTATCGGGGAGATGCATACCAAGGCAAAATTTATACGCATTACCGGTGCAGGATTAGATGAGTCGCATGTGCATGATGTGACCATAACCGAAGAGGCACCGAACTATCGTCTCAACCGGTGATAAACTCCCCGAAAGCATGATCTGTTATTCCCATACGGCGTTACACTGGCTTTTTCGATCCTCACATATGGTTCAATATGCTGCGGTTCTCAAATCCACTGCGCCTTGTCTGGAAACAACATCTCACACTTTCAGGAAGTTAACTGATTTATTAATGACTAGAGAACATCAGCCCCAATTTTTATCCCTCTATGGTGAAGCCTAATGGAAAAAATATTAATCCTGGATTTTGGTTCACAGTACACCCAGCTGATTGCTCGCAGGGTGCGTGAAGCCGAGGTCTACAGTGAGCTGCATCCGTGGGACATGACAGAGGCAGAGATTCGGGAGTTTTCACCTTCAGGTATCATTCTCTCCGGTGGCCCGAACTCGGTTTATGAAGATGAGACACCAAAGGCACCACAGGTGGTATTTGAGCTGGGGGTACCGGTTCTCGGCATCTGCTACGGTATGCAGACGATGGCGACTCAATTGGGGGGTGTGGTTGAGACGGGGCATCTGCGTGAGTTCGGTTATGCCGAGATTTTCACCAGTGGCAACTCGCCGCTGCTCAGGGATGTTCAGGACAGGGAGAACGGTGCTCTTGATGTCTGGATGAGTCATGGCGACAAGGTGGCAACGCTGCCGGAAGGCTTCCATGTTCTCTGCAGTAATGATTCCACGCCGATTGCCGGCATGGCTGATGAAGAGCGTCATTTCTACGCTCTGCAGTTTCACCCGGAAGTGACCCATACCAAACAGGGAACTGAGATTCTGAGTCGTTTTGTTCATGATATATGTGGTTGTGCCCGCGACTGGACCATGCCGCACTATATTGATGAAGCAGTGGCTAATATCCGTGAGCAGGTAGGGGATGACGATGTGATCCTCGGCCTCTCCGGTGGTGTTGACTCATCAGTGGCGGCAGCACTGCTGCAGCACGCTATCGGCGATCAGCTCACCTGCATTTTTGTTGATAACGGGTTGCTGCGTCTGAATGAGGCAGAACAGGTAATGGAGATGTTTGCCGGAAACCTTGGCGTTAAAGTCGACCATGTTGATGCTGCCGACAAGTTCCTCAGTGAACTGGCCGGTGTTGATGAGCCGGAGGCGAAGCGTAAAATTATCGGTCGTGAATTTGTACATGTCTTTCAGGCAGAGGCTGAGAAGATGCCGAATGCCAAATGGCTGGCACAGGGAACCATCTATCCTGATGTGATTGAGTCCGCAGGCTCTAAAACCAAGAAAGCGCATACTATCAAGAGCCATCACAATGTGGGCGGTCTGCCCGACACCCTGCACCTGAAACTGCTGGAACCGCTACGTGATCTATTTAAAGACGAAGTACGTGAACTGGGTGTGGCACTCGGTCTGCCGCGTGAGATGGTCTATCGTCATCCATTTCCAGGCCCGGGTCTGGGCGTACGTATTCTCGGAGAAGTGAAAAAAGAGTATGCTGATCTGTTGCGTCAGGCCGATGCGATCTTTATCGAAGAGCTTCATGCTTCCGGCTGGTATGAGAAGACATCACAGGCCTTTGTTGTCTTTCTGCCAGTCAAGTCAGTTGGTGTGATGGGCGATGGCAGGACGTACGAGTGGGTCGTAGCACTGCGTGCTGTAGAGACACAGGATTTCATGACCGCACTCTGGGCGGAGTTGCCGCATACGCTGCTGGCCAAGGTCTCCAACCGTATTATCAATGAGGTTCGTGGCATCAATCGTGTGGTTTATGATGTTTCCGGTAAGCCACCGGCAACCATTGAGTGGGAGTGACATAAAAGGCGTCTGATGTTCCGATACGGTGTTGCTCCATGTCCTGCAGTGCTCACATATTTTGAATATGCTGCGCTCCTTAAACATGAAGCGCCTTGTCTCGGAACACCATTTATCCTTTTAATAAGTTGCAGGTTAAAGTTTTAGGTATTAAGAAGTTTTAAAATAAGGAGAAGAAGTGTGAAAAAGTTAATTGTTTTGGGTGCTGTAATAGTTGGCCTTGCGGCCTGTTCGCAGGGAGAGGCGCCGGCTGACAAGCCGGTTGCGCTGGATTCGGATACAAGCAAGCTCGGTTATGCGATGGGTATGGATGTTGGCGCATCATTGGGCAGATTGGGTGTTGATGTTGATGCGGATGCATTTGTCGAGGCATTCCGTACCAGTCTTGCCAAAGGTGAAATGCGTATGAAGCCTGAAGAGGCCGCTGAGGTGACACAGGCATTTTTCCAGAAAAAGCAGCAGGAGAAACA
>JAJRVG010000025.1 GCA_021545595.1 Zetaproteobacteria bacterium
CGAATTGCTCTCGCCAATTCTTCTTCATTCATGGCACAACCTCTCTTTGAAAATGTAACTTGGTAATACGTGTGCTCGATTGTCCATCTATTCCCCTCCTATATACGCATCTGTTCCCAAATGGTTTTCTAGTCTGTTTCAAGCTAAATGACAAGCTGAGCTCTGCAAGACAGAGTTAGCGGGTCATGTCCCAACCCATCTCCAAAGAAGCGATCCGCAAACTGGCCCTGACGCAGGGTTTTGATCTCTGTGCTTTTACAAAGCCTATTCTTTCATCAGAGCACAGGGCTCAGCTTGATGCGTGGGTTAGCCATGGAATGCATGGCGAGATGGGCTACATGGCCGAAGAGGTGCGTCTGGAGCGGCGCAAAGAACCTGAGAGCATGCTGGAAGGCATCCAGACGGTTATAGCCTTAGGGATGAAGCATGTTCCACCGCCTTATTCACTGGAGGAGGGAGAAGATGCGAAGGGGTCTGGCGCCATTGCCGCTTATGCACATGGTGATGATTACCATGATGTGATGAAAAAGCGGCTGAAGGCCTTTGCGCGTGACCTGGACACTCTTTTAGGGCCACACGATCAGCGTGTCTATGTCGATACCGCGCCGGTACTGGAGCATGCGCTGGCTGAACGTGCCGGGCTTGGCTGGCAGGGGAAACATACACTGACCATCAACCGTGAGCATGGTTCATACCTGATGCTGGGGGAACTCTTCACCACAGCGGAGATTGAGCCTGATGAACCTGCCGAGTTTCATTGTGGTAGCTGCACAGCCTGTATTGATATCTGCCCGACCAGAGCGATTGTGGCACCGTTTGTGGTTGATGCACGACTTTGCATCTCTTATCTAACTATCGAATACAGAGGGTTTATTCCGATCGGTCTTCGCCCGATGATGGGCAACCGAATCTATGGCTGTGATGATTGCCAGATAGTCTGCCCCTGGAATAGAAAAGCGGAGGTAATTGAGCTTGATCATCTCAAACCCAGAGATGGAAACATCCTGCCGGAACTTGCTGAACTCTTTGAGCTGGACGATGAGGGCTTTCGGGAGCGCTTCCGCAAATCACCGATCAAAAGGCCGGGCAGGGCAGGGCTGCTTAGAAATGTTGCCATTGCCATGGGAAATTCGGGCAGAGGTGAACATATTCCGCTGTTGATCAAAGCACTGAATGATTCAGAACCCCTGATTCGCGGGCACGCTGCATGGGCATTGGCTCGCCTCTGTCCAGATAGACAAAAAGGGGAAATCAGGGAGGCTTTGGCATATCATTCGCAACACGAAAATGATGAGGAAGCAGGTAGAGAATTTCATCTGGCCCTCAAAAAAATCGGAGAATCAGACTCATGAGCAGACCCAAGGCCTTTATTTTTGATCTGGACGGAACCCTTGTCGATGCGCTGCCGGATATTCAGGCCAATGCCAACCGTGCATTGAAACAGTGCGGCTACGATTTCCAGATGACGCTGGCAGAGACACAGCCGCATGTGGGTGGCGGTGCACAGAAGCTGGCCTCCAATGTTCTGGGCAAACCGATGGATGACCCGGCAACCATGAAGCTCTATCACGCTTTTGCCGATATTTATGAGAAGCACCCCGCCGATTTTGGCAGACCTTTTCCGGGTGTAATGGATACGCTGGATGCATTGAGAGAGAAGAGTATTCCGATCTCTGTGGTGACTGCAAAGCCTGCCAAAGCACGTATAAAGGTGCTCGACGCAATGGGCCTGACCCCGTATCTGACCCTGGCACTTTCACCTGAAGATGGTTTTGCCAAGAAGCCTGCACCGGACATGCTGGTTGAGTGCTGCCGTGCGATGGGTGTTGACCCTGCCGACACCGTGATGGTCGGGGATACACGCTTTGATGTGGAGGCAGGCTTCAGTGCCAGCTGCCACAGCGTCGCATTTGCCGAGCATGGATATCAGGATCTACCGGAAGAGTACGCAGATCGTGTGGTGAGCCTGAGCGATTTCAGAGATCTGTTGAAACTGCTTGATGACTAGATCTGCCCTATGAGCCATCCGGGCGTTAGCGGCATCTACGGTATCCTTCCCGCCGATCTTGAGATGTCCGACCTGCTCAATCGTGCCGAAGCGGCACTCAAGGGTGGTGTGAAGACGTTACAGTTCCGCGATAAAAAGCAGGGGTTCAGGGGTGTCTTGAAGCGTGGAAAGGCGCTGAAGGCGCTTACAGCGCGCTACGATGCAAAACTGATTGTAAATGACTCTATTCAACTCGCCCATGAAATCGAAGCAGACGGTGTCCACCTGGGCAGGGGTGATATCGAAGAGCTTACCCTGATTCGCCAGAATGCCGGAGAGGGGCTGATTCTGGGTGTCACGTGCCGGGCAGATGCGACATTTGCCAGCCACGCCATTGAGAGTGGGGTGGACTACCTCTCGTTTGGAGCCGTGTTCCCAACCACAACCAAGCCGGAAGTGCCCACTATCGGCCTGCCACGGCTGCAGAAAGCGAGAGAGATGTTTCCTGATGCCAATATCGTTGCCATTGGCGGCATCAGACTGGAAGCCATCGCTGCTGTTAAAAGCACAGGGGTAGATTGTGCTGCGGTGATTTCCGGCCTTTTTGCAACCGATGACATTGAAACTACGGCCAGAGCCATGGTTGACGCATGGGAGAGAGCTTGAACAGCTTCAAAAAACCTGCTGGGCTGACTGCGTGTCTGGCCATAGGTGGGTCGGACTCATGTGCAGGAGCCGGTATTCAGGCTGATCTTCAGACATTCGCTGCATTTGGTATCAAGGGCTGCTCCGCCATTACCGCCCTGACAGCTCAAAACCCGAACACTGTATCCAGAGTAGAATCTGTACCGCTGCCGCAACTGGAGGCGGAAATCCGTGCTGTCTTTGACTATTACGATATCAGGGCGGTCAAAACAGGCATGCTCTACGATGTGGAGAGGGTCGAGCTTGTGGTATCCCTGTTAAATGAACTGCACGTCGGCAAGCCGGTCATTGTAGATCCGGTCATGATCTCAAGCAGTGGCCGGAGACTACTGGATGAGGGTGCTATTAGCGTTCTGGAGCAGAAACTCTTTCCGATCGCATCTCTGATTACCCCCAATGTTCCGGAAGCAGAGCTGCTGCTGAATGAAAAGCCCGGGAGAGAGGCATCGGCGCGGCTTTTCAGGAAGTTTTCTACTCCCGTACTGCTTAAGGGCGGGCATATCCGGGGAGAGAGGCTTCTTGACCAGCTCTATATCGATGGGGAGGAGATTGCATTCCCGCACGAACGACAGCCCTGGGACCGGGAAAAAGCCCACGGAACAGGCTGTCGCCTTGCATCTGCCATTGCAGCATCGCTGGCTAGGGATTCATCACTTTCCGTAGCCGTTGCAGAAGCTATCGGCTGGCTGCAGCGCCGCTGACCCTCTACCTCTCCGGGTAGCGTTGTCCAAACAGCTTGATCTTCATCTCAATAAACGTTACCTTGTAACGTTATTGGGAGAGAGCAGATGGCACGAAAACGTTATACAATCACAGATAGTGACCGCTGGTTTGCCTGCCGATGGATAGAGAAGAAGCTGAAAAATCCATCATGGCTCGGTGAACATCGCACCTATAAAGCCTCCAGAGCCTTTGGTCTTGCCAATGAGAGCAGTATTCACCATCCAACAGAGAGCCTGAATCGATGGTGTGAATCATGGCTCAGGTCGCAGCAGTGGGAACAGCTGAAGAATGCCATCCGGGCAAGCAGAAGGCGTGCTCATAATCCTGATAGTAAAACCGTGACCTTGTCACGTAATGCATGGCTGCTACTTAACTATGTGGCCACGAAAGAGAGCTGTACGCTTTCTGAAGCCATCGAAAGACACCTGATTCGAAACAATACCAACACTATCTGATCAGTGAGAAACAGTACCTTCCGGCATAGCGGCGGGAACATCCTTAATCTTACCAAACCGCTCCTCATATTTTGTAACATTATCAACAAGAGCGGCTGCAATTCTCCTGGCATGAGAGGGTGAAACGACCACCCGGGCATTGACAGTCCCGACAGGCGGGGTGGCCATAATGAAATCGAGCACAAACTCCTCCTGAGTGTGAGCAACCACCATATTATTGGCGTATACACCACCCTGAATCTCCGGTGGCATCTGAATCTGAATCTCCTGCGGTTTCTGTTTATCACTATCGCTCATGGTTTATTATCCCCTTTCCTTCTATCAATTTCAGCCTTTGATTCGTTGTAAAGGCTCTCCAGAGCCTCCAGATCAAGCTCAGAGAGGTTTAGATCACGTTTTTCGGCCAATGTCTCAATGCCCCTGAAGCGCTCGGAAAACTTACGATTGGTGTGCATGAGGCTAATTTCAGCATCCACTCCGAGCTTTCTGCCGAGATTAACCAGGGTAAAGAGCAGATCACCGAATTCATCTTCAATACGTGAAATATCAGAACCGGATCTTACCTCCAGAGCAAGCTCTGCGAGCTCTTCTTCCATCTTCCCGATAACATCTGTTGCCTCTTTCCAGTCAAAACCAACCCTTGCTGCACGTTTCTGCAGTTTCAGAGCATAGGCAAGGGCCGGTAGTGGGGGAATTCCATCCATCAGGCTCTGGCGCTCTTTGTGCTCGGCATCCTTGAGTTGTTCCCACTGCTCAAGCACATCGGATGGTTTGGCGTTCTCAAACACATGCGGATGGCGATAGATCATCTTCTGGATGAGAGATTCAAATACATCACCAAGATTGAACTCATCATGCTCATCTGCAATGACAGAGTAGAATGCGATCTGGATCAGCAGGTCACCAAGTTCGTCCTTCAGTGATAACCAGTCATTGTGGTCAACTGCCTTATCAATCGCCTCGAGCACCTCATGGGTCTCTTCAAGGGTATAGGTTCGAAGAGAGGAGAGTGTCTGCTCACTGTCCCAGGGACACTCTTTACGTAACACTTTCATAAGAGCATCTAACTTACTGAAATAGTTATCTTGATTTAATATTCTGTCTGGCATACATCTCTCTTCATAACTTTACATAATATCCATTATGCGACGTTATATTTATAATACAGGGCCTCATAAGATTACTCATAGAATCGATTCTAAGGCGTTTTTAGAAGCTCCCCTAACCTGGGCCATTAAGAAGTGAGACAATATACATCGGTGTGATGAAGTAAAATATCTGCTAGTCAGAGATGGCTGAAAACAGATGAAACAGAAAAGTGCTCAGAAAGAGATGTGAGCGATTGATCCGATTACCACTTCAGCAGCAGAGAGCCCTGTGCAGCTGTTTCCCCGGACCGTATGCGAGTGGTATCTGCCCGCTCTCTTCTATGGCGCTACCCTGTGAACAACCACGCCGATTCATTTCTGCATAAATGGCGTTGATCACCGCCCACTTGCCTGCACACCACTCCGGAGCCAACAGGATATCTTCCGAGGCGGTACCGGTCAGCCGGTGTACCACCCAGCTGGCAGGCATACGTTCCAGCATGTCACAGACAAGGCTAACATATTCGGGCTGGGTCAACAGTTCTATGCCCCCTTTCCGCCATTCATGCGCCAGCATGGTATGGCGTACCACATGCAGAGGATGCAGTTTAACACCATCTGTGCCGACCTCCTGCGTACGAGTAAGCGTTTCCAGCATCATACTTCTATCTTCACCGGGCAGACCAAGAATCAGATGGGTGCAGACCTTCAGCCCCCACTCCCGGGTGGCAACCACTGTATCGCAATATTCGGCAAAGGTGTGTCCCCGATTAATGCGATGCAGTGTTTCATCATGGGCTGACTGCAGCCCATACTCCAGCCATACCTCGTATCCCCGCTGTTGATATGAGGCAAGCAGGTCGAGAACCTCCTCCGCTACACAGTCCGGGCGCGTACCGATGACCAGGCCGACAACATCAGGGCATCGCAGAGCCTGCTCATAGAGAAAACGCAGCCTTTCAACCGATGCATAGGTATTGGAATAGGCCTGAAAATAGGCCAGCACCTTTACTGCCCCTGTGCGCTTCTTGACGATCTTCCGACCGGTTTCAATCTGGGCAGCAATGTCCGGTGCTTTCCGCTCGGCATTGGGGTTAAAACTCACATTATTACAGTAGATACAGCCGCCGTGACCTTTGCTTCCATCACGGTTGGGGCAGGAAAAGTCGGCATTCACCGTCACCTTGTGCACTCTCATTTCAAAGTGCTGTTTCAGGTAATCACCAAAACTGTAGATGGGGCCCGGCACTTCTATGCTTCGACCCAGACACGGCCCTGAAGGCCGTGGTAATAGCCATTACAGAAACGCTCACCTGCAGGACCACCACCCGTCAGGGCTCTCAGCGCAGCATCCCCTGCCAGCAAGCCGTCTACAGTAGCCCGAAAATGGTGAACTGTTTCAGACATGCCGGAAGCCTGCGGGGAGAGGCGCAGCGTATGCACACCGAATCCGGCCAGCTCTGTAAGACAGTTAATAGCTGTGAACGGACGGTGTGACATAATCTGAGTGCCGTTAATGGTTGCGAAGTCATGCTCATCCAGAGTCTGCATCTCAATACCATCAGGATTAAGAAAGCAGACATGCCTGCACTCCTGTTTACTCAGGCCATGTGATCGGGCGGTATAACAGCGGGCAGAGAACGTCAGCGGTAGATGCCCATGGGCAAAATATTCCACTTCAACACTGCTCTCCCCTATTACATCGGGAATATCTTTTGCCGGGATCTCCAGAGGCAACACGACACGCTTCGCCCCGTGTCGGCACATCTGTTCCAGCGTGCCATGGCTGTAGACATTCAGGTGAGGGCCGGCAATAAATTTGACACCCAGTTGTGAAGCAATGGCAACCGAAGCCATATCATTCGCCTCAATGGTCAGGTTCATCTCCCCGGCTGCAGCAGTCAGATCACGGATAGATTGCAGTTCATTTTCTGTTGTTGGCATGGCCAGTGTGGAGAGAACGACCTCCTTGCCTGGCTCCTGCAACTGGGCAGCCAGCCTGATCTGCCATTCCGTACCGGAGATCGTACGCTTGGAACAGACCAC
>JAJRVG010000250.1 GCA_021545595.1 Zetaproteobacteria bacterium
CTGAAATCTGCAAGAATCTGGTCAATGGCAGTGATCTGGTCATCCGTCTCTTCAAACAGAAAGCGTGCGGCAAACTCCTCATAGGCATCTTTAAGCGGGCCTTCCAGCAGATAGGGATCACGGCGGCTCTTTGATCGCATCGCATCGACATCAATCAGCTCATGTGCCATGGCCATCAGGTCACGTTTTACCCGCTCCCGTGTACGTTTCCATTTCTCCGAACCGAGCTTGTTCAGTGTCGGTGCTTCAACACCGGTATAACGATGCAGTCTGTCGAGCTCTTCAACCGGCAGGTAGATGCTGGCATCACCACCATATTCGATGTGCAGGAAGTCGGCCATTGCATCGCCGGAATCCATTGTGGCCAACCCGATGTATCGGCCGACACCATGGTCTTCATGCACCACCGGATCACCGGGTTTCAACTCCTGTAGGCTGGAGAAGAGGTCCGCCCGGATAGCTGCGCTGCCTTTGCCGCGTTTTCTGGGCAGGCGCTGGCCGAGCAGCTCCTGCCCGGTGAGAATCAGGATTTTCCGGTCGGTGAGGGCTACACCCTTTTCAAGAAAACCAATGGCGGTGCATATTGGTGTGGGTCGGGGCATGGAGTCGGATGCCTCCGGCATATCATGCAGGCCGGAGCAATGCAGTATCTCTGTGGTGATTTCACTCAGGCTCTCACACATACGCTCCTGCTGGCCCGGCCCGTGCCCGATAAGAAGGATGCGCCAGCCTTTTGCAATCTGCTGGGCAAGATGCTTACGCATGGCATGTAATGGCTGTGACTGCTGTTGGAACAGCTCCAGAGAGGGAGGGGTATCAATGTTCGCAGGGCACTCCAGTTGACCGGAATCGAGCGTTGTCTCTGTGGCATATAGCTCCTGTGGAGCAATGACCGGCTCGGAGCTGGCCCGAACCATCTCGAACTGGCCACGCACCTGTTCGCTAAAAGCTTTCCGTCTGGCTTCAATATCCGGTGTGCTGATGAGGTTGACGCTCTCCGGCAGAAAATCGGGGAGCCGTGCGGTTTTTGAATAGGCAAAAGGGAGCAGCGACTCAATGCCCGGATGCGGGCGGCCTGACTGTACCGCCTGAAGCATGGGGTGTTTGCGGAGCTGTGGGAAACGGGCACGAAATGCTGCGGTAAATGTTTCGCGTCCATGTGCATCGAGAATCACCTCACGCACCGGCACTGATGTGAAATGATCCAGACGTTCACCTGAGCGCTGGCTGTCGACATCAAAGCGGCGTATGGATTCGATCTCATCACCAAACAGATCGATGCGCAGGGGAGTGTTCTCTGTTGCCGGCCAGATATCAAACAGGCCACCACGTGCTGCAAACTCCCCGGGCGCCAGTACCCGCTCGGCAGGTTGCATACCGGCTTCGGTCAGGCGGCTCTTCAATGCGGCAATATCAAGACTCTGTCCAATTTTCAGTTGCCAGACATGAGCAGCAATCACTTCCGGTGGTGCAATCCGCTGAAGCCATGCCGGCAGTGATGTCAGGATCAGTCCCTGAGGTCTGGGTGTGCTAAGCAGGCGGCTCAATGTTGAGAAGCGCTCACCGACAATGGCGTGGTGAGGGGATACACGGTCATAGGGCAGTACTTCCCATGCCGGGTAGCGCCATAACAGCTCCGGGGTACCCTGAAGAAAGAAGGAGAGCTCTTCGGAGAGGCTGCGGTAGCTGCGCAGATCCGGGCATATATAGACCGACAGACCTTCTCTTCTCGCCTCTATCGACAGCTGCCATGAGAGGCCTGTCGAACCGGTTGTTTCTGATATTTTTACCATGTTCATCGGGCGGTGCATACTGCCGTAATCAAACAGTATCCTCTAGCGGATGATTGAAAATGCAGCATGACGCAGAGCGGTTAATTTTATAAAATACTGAAACCGCTGATTTTTTATCTCTTATTAGGTTATGCTTCGCGCCCAGATCAGATAAGGAGGCAGACCGGCGTGGAATCCAGGGCAGAAAAGAGCGTGGAATTCGGTTACAAGGAAGCTCTGGCGCTTGCCGGGGAGAACTCTCCTCTGATCTCAGAGAAGCTCTCTGCCATGCACAGTACTGAAGTTGCCGAGTTGTTGCTTGCCTGTCGTGATGATCGCGAGCGGCATCTTCTTATTCCATTCATTCCCGAAACGCTCCTTGGCGACACCCTGCTTGAGCTTCCTGAAGGTATGCAGGAAGACCTTCTTGCTGACTTTGCACCGAGTGAAATCGAAGAGGTTGTAGAGCATCTGGAGTCAGATGAGGCTACAGACATTCTGCAGGCGGTTGATAAAACTGTGGCCGATGAGGTGATCGATCGACTTGACCCCGATGAGCAGCGGGAGATCAAACCGTTGATGGCTCATGATGAGGAGTCTGCCGGTGGTCTGATGCAGGCCGAGCTTTTCAAAGTGCGCAGCGACTGGAAAGTAGAGAAAGTGCTTAATGTTCTCAGGCGCTGGGGTGAAGAGATTGAAAATCTCAACTATGTCTACGTGGTGGATGGCAGCGACAGACTGATTGGTGTTGTCGCACTTCATGCGCTTCTCTTCTGTGAAACCGACTCCGATATTCTTGATATGGCAAAGAGTGATTTTCCGAGGGCACATGCCGGGCAGGATCAGGAAGAGGTGGCTCATATTTTTGAAAAGTATGATGTTCTGGCTCTTCCTGTGGTTGATGAAAATGACGTGCTGGTAGGCCGTATTACTGCTGATGATATTATTGATGTGGTTCAGGAAGAGGCGACTGAGGATATGTATCGTCTGGCAGCACTTTCTGATCAGGATGATCTCTCCGAGCCCGTCGGTATCACGGCGTGGCGTCGTGGCGTCTGGCTTATGGTTAATCTCTGCACAGCCATCCTGGCATCTGTTGTGATCTCCCAGTTTGAAGCAACCATCGCACAGATTGTGGCACTGGC
>JAJRVG010000251.1 GCA_021545595.1 Zetaproteobacteria bacterium
CACCAATCAGGCGTGCATTAGCATCAGAGAGCTTCTGAATCACATCACCGACCACGGAGCGTGGCCATGGCCAACGACCAATTCGCTCAATAGAGCTGTCATCAATATCCAGAATAACAATGCGATTATCAGCCGGGGTGACGCTTGCAGAGACACCAACGTCATACGCTTTCTGCTCCAGGGAGAGCGTGGGGCCGAATCCGGTCAGATAGGCCAGGCAAAACAGCAGTGTAACAGTGAGTCCGAGAACCCAGTCAGATTTCCAAAAAGCACTGTTATTCAATGAGATTGCCCTCCTATGTTCATGCACTATAGCATGAAAAAGACGTAACTAACAAATATCACGTATATTGCGGCATCTATTCCCTTGATGGCAAGCCTAAATTTCATCAGGGAAAAATTGGTGATTTCTCTGTTGACAGCTCTCTGCCTGATTCGTACCGTTCGCCGCCCTATTCCCCGATAGTTCAGTTGGTAGAACGGTGGACTGTTAATCCATATGTCGCAGGTTCGAGTCCTGCTCGGGGAGCCATCTGTTAAAAGGGGCCGACAGCAGTGTCGGCCCCTTCTTTTTATTCATTTTCTAATGGTCTGATGTTTGTCATGGCGGGAAGTGCGTCGTAAACTGTCCGCTGCAAGGGTGCTTGCAAGGGAGTTAATATGTCGGCAATGCGCAGAGAACGGGATTCGATGGGTGAAATGCAGCTGCCTGCAGATGCGATGTATGGCGCGCAGACAGCACGTGCGGCTGAGAACTTTCCTGTTTCAAATCTCCGTTTTTCACGCCCTTTCATCAAGGCATTAGGGAATATCAAGTGCAGTGCTGCCAGGGTAAACCATGCACTCGGCAAACTTGACTCAGAGCGTGCTACGCTGATTGCCAGGGCTGCAACTGAGGTTGCGGACGGCCTCTGGGATGCACAGTTTGTTCTCGACATCTTTCAGACAGGCTCCGGCACCAGCAGCAACATGAATGCCAATGAAGTGATCGCACACCGTTGTGCCGGGCTTGATGACGCACTTACGACCCATCCAAACGATCACGTCAATATGGGGCAGTCCTCCAACGATGTTATTCCGACCGCAATTCATATCGCAGCTGCTGATCTGTTGCTTCACGAACTGCTGCCTGCACTGAGTCATCTTCACCAGCAGCTTATGGTCAGGAGTGAAGAGACGATGGATGTGGTCAAAATCGGGAGGACTCATCTGATGGATGCCACACCGATTACGCTGGGACAGGAGATTTCCGGCTGGGCACGGCAGGTGGAGCTTGGCATCGAGCGGTTGAAGAGTTCACTTCCGCGTATCACTGAACTGGCTCAGGGAGGCACTGCAGTTGGCACCGGGCTCAATACAGATCCGGGGTTTGGGGCAGGTGTAGCCGCCGAACTCTCATCAATCTACGGTATCGGGTTTCATGAAGCTGCCAACCATTTTGAAGCACAGGCGGCACAGGATGCAGCAGTAGAGCTTTCAGGCCAGCTACGCACGCTGGCCGTTTCGCTGGTGAAGATTGCCAATGATGTCCGGCTGCTTAATGCCGGGCCGCGCTGTGGTATTGGTGAGATCACCGTGCCTGCTGTGCAGCCGGGCTCCTCAATCATGCCGGGGAAAGTGAATCCGGTGATTGCCGAGTCGATGGCTCAGGTTGCAGCCCAGGTGATTGGTAATGATGCGGCGATTGCTTTCGGAGGCTCATCCGGCCTGCTTGATCTGAATGTGATGCTGCCGGTGATGGCGCACAATCTGCTGGAGTCGGAGACAATTCTTGCCAATGCCTGCCATATGTTCGCCGACAAGTGTATTGCTGGGATTGAAGCCAATCGTGAGCGGTGTGAGCAACAGATCGAGTGGAGTATGAGTATGGTGACATCGCTGGCACCGACAATCGGTTATGACAAAGCTGCTGATATCGCAAAAAAAGCGGTGGCCGAGGGTAAAACAGTGCGCCAGATCTGTCTCGAAGAGAAACTTCTGCCTGAAGACGAGCTGGACAGGTTACTTGATCCACGCTCCATGCTGAGCCCGGATAAGGCTTCCTGACTGCCACCTGATCAGGGCGTGCCGCAGGCTCGACTTATCGGCTTATGTTTTGTACTCTGCGACCGGATTAAGAAGCTCCAACAGTGAGGTGACTGATGGCAGACAGGCAAGCAATACTGGCTTTGGCGGATGGACGAATCTTCCGTGGTCAGGCTTTCGGTGCCATTGGAGAGAGCGTCGGAGAGGTCTGCTTCAACACCTCACTTACCGGTTATCAGGAGATTCTCACCGACCCCTCTTACACTGATCAGATTATCACCTTTACCTATCCGCATATCGGTAATGTCGGCACCAATGCCGACGATTATGAGTCCGAAGCCGCCTCTGTACGTGGTTGTATTGTTCGCGCACCGGCCCGCATCACCTCAAACTATCGCGCCGAATCCGATTTTGACACCTGGCTGAAAGAGCAGAATGTGATTGGTATTGCCGGTATCGACAGCCGTGCACTGGTACGTCACCTGCGTGACAATGGCGCCCGGAATGGCGTGATTGCCTCCAACGGCATGAGTGAAGAAGATGCAGTTGCCAGGGCTAATGGTTGGGAAGGTCTGGAAGGGCGTGATCTGGTGGGGCAGGTGAGTTGTGACGAAGCCTCTGTCTGGGCACCGGACGGAGGGCAGGGCACCTACGACATTGACAGGGCTGAGTATCGCAACGTGAAAGCTGACAAGCATGTGGTTGCTTTCGATTTTGGTTGTAAGCGCAACATCTACCGCAAGCTTTCCGACCGTGGCCTGAAGGTCTCTATTGTGCCTGCACAGACTCCCGCATCTGAAATTCTGGCAATGAATCCCGATGGTATCTTTCTCTCCAACGGCCCGGGTGATCCGGCTGCTGTCGGTTATGCGGTTGAAGAGATTCGTAAGCTTCTGGATAGCAATACCCCGATTTTCGGTATCTGCATGGGTCATCAGCTACTCTCCCAGGCGCTGGGGCTCTCTACCTTTAAGCTGAAATTTGGCCATCGCGGTGGCAATCACCCGGTAAAGGATGAGACCACCGGCAAAATCGAGATCACCAGTCAGAATCATGGATTTGCTGTGGCCGATGACAATGTTCCTGCCAATGTTGAGATCACGCACCGTTCACTTTTTGACGGCACGGTTGAGGGGTTGAAAGTGAAAGGGAGGCCGATCTTCTCCGTGCAGTATCACCCGGAAGCAAGCCCGGGCCCGCATGATGCGGATTACCTGTTTGACCGTTTTGCAGAGCTAATCAGAAGCTGATTATCAGTAGCGCCCAAAAGTAGCCGTTCGACTAACGGCTGAGTTAACTTGACGGCGCGTTTTTTGCGTCGGTCAGGTTGGACGAATTGTTAGAGCTATTACTCATAACTTGTTTCATATTCAGCTCTTATCCTTTCTTCTGATTCACCAAATAACTCAGCAAGAATCGTGTAATTCACTTCTACTGATTTCTCCATAAGACTTAGCAATTTAGGATTTTCTTCAGAGCTATAGAGGAGAATTGGGCCATATCGATCACGGTATTCTTTACCAATTAATGATTTCCCTATCTCAGGGAAATTTACCAAGAAATCGTTAAGTTCAATTATTAATTCATCAGTAAATTTAATGGCTCTCTCAGTTATATCCATTAGAACTATAAATTTTGATGCTCCAACACTTGAAAATATTTGCTTACGTGTAACATGAGCAAATGCGAGCCCAGCGTGATCATGCATTATTTTTTCTTTTATGGGTCTTTCAATTTCTTCTCTTTTATTCCACGTATCAATAGTAAGATTATAATTTTGTATCATTGATCTTATTCGGGGGAGTTGGTGCCATTTAATATTATGCGTATCAGGCTTGTCCTTTCTAGGGACAATAAAAGATAGGCATGTGAAATCCTTATTGATTTTATTTGTGTTACCTATTAGTGAGCGAACTTCCATGGTTCTTTGAAATGGATCGCTACTAAGCTTGCCATGATAATTTTGTTTTATTGCGATCAGGGACTGAATCGCACTTTCAGCAGATAAAATCCAGTCATTTATTGTTTGAACTCGCTCTTTCTGGACCTGTGAATTATCTTGGTGTCTTAATGTGAGATAGGCTACGCCAGCACCGAGTAATGATGAGAAGAAACCAGTAGCCAAAGGAAAGATGTAGTCCTTAAAGTGGTTGGGGTCTTGCCGCAAACTTTCAATAGCCTGCACTAAGAACTTGGTTTCTTCATTCATATATATGTGACTCTAACATATGTTATACACCTGTTTTGGTGCATAACTTGCCAGCCAAAAAAGTGGGCATTCTGCTGATAGTCTGATTAATCCCATATAACTCCTCAATCCGTACCAATATAGGGGTATATTTGAGAAGTGGCAATTACACCTATAAATTCCTGACTACAATATCTGATTTCATCAAGGTGCTGCCTGACCGTTTTTACTAGCAGTCATTTGCACTGATTCAGGATGGCATTACCAAAAAGCACCCCTGAAGGCGTGCTTTTCAAACCGTGGTCAGATGAATCGTCTGACTATTTCTGTGCAGACAACCAGCGCTCGGCATCCAGTGCTGCTTTACACCCTTCACCGGCTGAGGTGATCGCCTGACGATAGACTGAGTCCGCCACGTCACCGGCTGCAAAGACACCATCCACCGAAGTAGCCGTAGTCTTACCCCTGGTGATCAGGTAGCCGGTATCATCCATCTCCAGCTGCCCCTTCACAAAATCGGTATTTGGTTTGTGACCGATGGCAATGAATACGCCGTGCAGATCGATATCAGTAGTAGAGCCATCAAGCGTGGACTTGATACGCATGCCGGTCACACCGCTATCATCACCGAGAACCTCATCAAGCACACTGTTCCATGCCATCTCAACGTTCTCACAAGCGAAAAGATGATCCTGCATGATCTTTTCTGCTCTTAATTCATCCCGACGGTGAACCACAGTCACCTTACTGCAGATATTGGAGAGATAGAGCGCCTCTTCAACAGCCGTATCACCACCACCGATTACCGCCACCTCCTTGTCACGATAGAAGAATCCGTCACAGGTTGCACAGGCAGATACACCACGGCCGGAGAACGCCTCTTCTGATGGAAGGCCGAGATACCTGGCCGAAGCACCTGTCGCGATAATCAGTGCGTCACATGAATAGCTGCCTTCATCTCCCTTGAGTGTGAAAGGACGGCTGGAGAGATCGGTTTCATTGATATGATCCCAGATGATTTCAGTGCCGAAACGCTCGGCCTGTGCCTGAAAATCAGCCATCATCTCAGGCCCCTGAACACCATCTTTGTAGCCCGGATAATTATCCACATCAGTTGTTGTGGTCAGCTGACCACCCGGCTGAATGCCCTGAATCACCACAGGGTTCAGGTTGGCACGTGCCGCATAGATGGCTGCGGTGTAACCGGCAGGGCCGGAGCCCAGAATAATTAAATGGTGGTGTTGAACATCTGACATGGAGCGCTCCTTAAAAGAAGACGTAACCTAGCTATGAATGGTTATGAATCAACGGGTTTAAGCATCCGCAAAATGCTTCCTGCCTTTTGCTTGTTGCGTATCAGAAAAAACGCGGTTTTCCTGATACTTACTAAAGCCACCCGTCCATGGGTGGAAAGTATAGGTGGAAGCTCTGCCCTTGACTGTTTTATGCTTGATTCAGAAGGAGCCTAAAGAAGGAAAACTGTTGCCAGACCAAGAAATGAGAGGAAACCAATCACATCGGTTACCGTGGTCAAAATGGTGCCGGATGCCAGCGCCGGGTCGATGTTTATCCTCTGTAGCGTCAGAGGGATCAGAGCTCCGGAAAGACCTGCAGCAACCAGATTTATCATCATCGCCACAGCAATAACCATACCAAGTCTGGCCCCCAGCGCAGGGAACCAGAATGAAGCAACAACCCCCATCACAATGGCAAAGCTCAGGCCTGTGACTACCGCGACCGAGACCTCTTTAAAGAGCGCTCTCTTACCGGTCTCAAACGTTACACGGCCCAGTGCAATGCCACGCACAATAACGGTGAGTGTCTGCGTTCCTGCAATACCGCCCATACTGGCAACAATCGGCATCAGGATGGCCAGTGCCACAATCTGTGCGATGGTTGCTTCAAACTGGGAGATCACAACAGATGCCAGGATGGCTGTGCAGAGATTAACCATAAGCCAGACGCCACGACGCCACGCCGTGATACCGACGGGCTCGGAGAGATCATCCTGA
>JAJRVG010000252.1 GCA_021545595.1 Zetaproteobacteria bacterium
AAGGCACGTGGAAGTGACAGGAGTGGATACAAAGGTGAATTTATCAATCTGGTGAAAACTGCACAGGTACTAAGCAGTCAACACGCAGCCAGATCACCTCGCCCTGTTCATTCGGATGGTGATGGGCTGGTAATAGAATAAGATGGATGAGTGCCCTCCTTCTATGAAGCGGGAGGGCGCTCTTTTCATATTCCCGCCTCACACTCCCTTTTCATCTCAACCAAGGCGGACTACATTTTCATCTATGGCGACGCCTTACGAACCTGCGGATGAAAAACTGATGCTCAGTTACAAAGATGGTGACAGTGCTGCCTTTGAACAGCTCTACCTGCGCCATAAAGGCCCACTCTACCGGTATATGCTGCGCTCATGTGATTCAAAAGACATTGCCGAAGAGCTGTTCCAGGATGTATGGGCCAGTATAATCAAATCACGAAGCAGCTACAAAGCATCAGCGCTGTTCACTACATGGCTATACCGCATTGCCAGCAACCGGCTAACGGATCACTACCGCAAAAGCGGAAAATGGGATCAATATATAGACCGTGCCGGTGAAGAGGCTTCCGATGAAAACAACTGTGCCGTTGCAGCTCCCTATGAACAACCAGAGCATCAAACAGCGATCAACCAGCAGATCCAACGTCTTCTTTTCTGCCTTGAACAACTGCCAGCCCTGCAACGTCAGGTCTTCCTGCTCAGAGAGGAGGCCGGATTGAAGCTCGAAGAGATTGCAAATGCCATTGAGGCCAACAAGGAGGCGGTGAAAAGCAGAATGCGCTATGCCATCAACAAACTGCGCCACTGTATGGGAGAGGTTTCATGAACGACATGCATGATGATCTGCGTGATGACGGTATCTCTCGCCTTTATCAGAGGAGTCGAATCGAGGAGCCGCCCATGGGGCTTGATTCAGCCATTCTTTCTCAGGGTAGAAAAGCGGTTAAAAAGAAGAAAAACCTCTGGTGCAGGGTTCGCTGGGTGGTGCCACTTACCTCGTTTGCGCTGGCGATGTTGACTGCCACGCTGTTTATCCAGATGAGACAGGAACATCCGGAGATTGTTGCGCCCTCCTCTGTTGTCTCCCCTGCCCCTATACTTCCCCCTACACTTCAAACCGGAGAGGGGTTGAAGGACGACCTGCAGCGTGATCTGAAAAAGAGAAAAGCTACTGTGGGTAAAGAGCAGAGGGAGATGGGGGATGCGGCAGCTACTCCCGCTCCTGCTATGGAGCTGAAGTCCGCTCCCGCTGAAATGGAAACAGCTCCGGCAAGAAATCTAATGAAACAAAAACAGGAGGCTGTAGGCACCTCTCAATTCAGAAGCAGAGAGAGCCTTTCCGAAACCGATTCAGCAGCACCCCCTCAGGCCAAAGATATGAAAGGTCAGACTGCCCTCACCCCTGACGCATGGATTGAAAAGATCAGGGGACTTCTTAAGCAGGGCAAAAAGGATGAAGCGGTCAAAGAACTCAAAACGTTCAGGACTGCGTATCCAGATTACGAACTACCTGCCGATCTTAAATAAGTATTGTATCCCCGGAACCACGATCAAAACAGTGCAATAAAGCACATTAATCGATGATGTAATCCGCTGTAATGATTTCAAGCACATGCCCGTTTGGGTCCTTAAAATAGACACCCCGGTCACCATATTTATGATTGATTTGACCATTCGCTAAATCGTAAGGATTACTGCCATATTCAATACCACTGTTTTGAATGCGACCAAATATCTGATCAAACTGTTCTTCACTCACCTTGAACGCATAGTGAATGGATGAAAAATTCTCTTTAGTTTGAAAATCCAACGTTAACGTTGAGCTGACTTTCACAACCGCAAAATGCCCCCACTCTTTTACAAACTTAAAACCAAATATGTTTTCATAGAATCTGGCCGATTCAACGTTATCAAACGAAGGAACAATGGTGTGGTTTAAACTTATCTCCATACTTATTACTCCCTGCTTAGAAAAGATTTATTTCAAAATGTCACGTTTTCGATCTTTTTCTGCTCCAGGAATAAAATAATAAAATTATCTTTTGGAGCTAATTAAAGGGTAACGTCCCCTTTTTCACAATTCGGGGCTTTCACTGTTCACTTGAGAATAGAGTCCGACTACTGCGGCAGGCAGCACGAAGAGGTTCAGACCCGGGATAATCAACAAAAACATGGCAAGGCCGGAGAAGCCCATGTAGTACCATCTGTTATCTTCAACCTGTGACCTGCGTTCCAACCATTTCCAGCCAGCAAAGGTGGCCGGTGTATCCATGAACTCAAAACTGAGCAACTTCAGACTGGCATAGCTCCAGATCGCAGTGGCGGCAATGGTGCCATAAATGGGAACGAGAAGAAAAAGTACTGCCAGAGCTGCCAGGGGAATAAATGTCACCAGAGGCATCACACTGTTCCATAGCGAGTTGGCAACACTCTTCCACCACGGAAGCACCGCCTGCTCCAGTTCAACACCGTTAATCCTGCCGACACGAACATAGAGCTGATCCAGCCACGGAGCCACGGCAATGGAGCCGAGTGTGACAAAACTGACAACACCGATCACCAGTGCCAGCAGCATGGAAAACAGCGACAGCAGCCAGGCTAGAAAGCCGATATACCAGGCATCACCTGTTGGAATGAAGCGCTCACCGATGGCGGCCGAGAGTTCGAACACCCCATAGGTCAACCCAACAAAAAGAACCAGAAGCAGCAGTATCATGCGCCAGATCACAGCCCGCAGCTCTGCCCTGCTCAACAGCAGATGAAGCCCCTTCACCAGCGCCCACGCCCCTTTAAACATCATCCCCTTCCCCACCACTTTCAATATCGGCCAATAGAGCCAGGGCGACATCCATATCCTGCTCACCCACCAGAACACGTGCCTCAATCAGGCCGGGCAATGGCAGCAATGAATTCATGCCGACTCCCTCCACACGGTAACCAATACCGCCTGACTCAAGCAGATCGCATAATATCTGCAGACTGATCTGATCATTTACCTTCTTTAATAGCTGCATATGGAAAGGATAGCAGGTATCAGCCTCCCGTCATCCCTGACAGCTCTTGACACCAGGGGGGGCACAGATGAACGATTGCCTCCCATGAAGAGTTCCCCACAGCCGAACAATCTCCCTGTTGCAGAGGAAACCCTCTCTCAAATGCTTGATAAAATGGTGCCGACCGGTGCTGATGATGCCGATCTCTATCTTGAGCAGAGCGCAAGTGAATCGCTTGCACTTGAAGAGGGGCGGGTAAAACATGTTTCAGCCAGCGCCCATCAGGGGATAGGTGCCCGGGTTATCAGGGGTGAGGTCTCCGGACATGCCTATACAGACAGGCTTGAAAGCCCGGCACTGATGGAGTGTGCCCGTGCTGCACGCGCCATTGCCGAAAGCGGTGCCAGAGCCCAATCGGTATCCATTCATCCGGATCGCACAGATCATCAGCTCTACCAGCCAGCCAACCCGGCACTAACCGCCTCAATGCCTGAACGCAAAGCACTGCTTGAGAAACTGGACAGGCTGGCACGAACGCTTGATCCAAGGGTTAAACAGGTATTCGCCAACGTATCTACATCCTTTTCCAGCATTCATCTTATTCGCATGGACGGTTCTCACCTGCACGATGCGCGCCCACTTGTCCGGCTCAATGTCTCCGTAGTTGTCGAGCAGAATGGTAAACGGGAAACCGGCTCAACCGGTGGCGGTGGCCGCTTTGACCTTACACATCTGCTTAAAGGTGATGAGGCCGAACGGCTGACCCGTGAAGCAGTTCGCCTTGCCCTTTTGAACCTTGATGCGATTCCTGCCCCTGCCGGCCCGATGCCGGTGGTGCTGGGCCCAGGATGGCCGGGAATCCTGCTGCATGAAGCGATTGGACATGGTCTTGAAGGCGATTTTAATCGTAAGGGAAGCTCTGCCTTCTCCGGCAAAATCGGTCAGCGCATTGCAGCCCCCGGTGTAACGGTTGTGGATGATGGTTCAATGCCTGAGCGCCGTGGCTCTCTTAACATGGATGATGAAGGGACACCGACTGGCTGCACAACGCTGATTGAGGACGGCATCCTGACCACCTACATGCAGGATCGGCAGAACGCACGACTGATGGGCGTGGAGCCAACCGGCAATGGCAGGCGTGAATCCTATGCACACCCGGTGCTGCCGCGGATGACCAACACCTTCATGTTAGCGGGGCAGGATGATCCGAAAGAGATTCTCTCCACACTCAAACATGGTCTTTATGCCGTAAATTTTGGTGGTGGGCAGGTAGATATCACCTCAGGAAAGTTTGTATTTTCCACATCTGAGGCATATCTGATTGAGAATGGAGAGATAAAAGCTCCGGTTAAAGGCGCTACCCTGATCGGAAATGGTCCGGACGTACTCACAAAAGTCTCCATGATCGGGAATGATCTTCAGCTTGATCCCGGCGTTGGAACCTGTGGAAAAGATGGACAATCGGTGCCGGTCGGTGTCGGACAGCCAACCCTGAAGATTGATGAAATGGTTGTTGGAGGAACAGATTCATGAGCCACTCCAGCGACAGGAAAACAGATGATATGAAAGAGATTGCAAGCCGTCTGGTAGAGATGGCCGGAAAATCCGGTGCTGCCGACGCAGATGCACTGGCTGTTAACGATGTTGGCGAAAACATCTCTGTCCGGAACAGAAAAATAGAGAGCGTTGAACGCGAAGAGTCTCGTGGAATTGGTCTGCGTGCCTTTGTTAAAACATCTGAAGGGCTCGCCTTCGCATCGGCATCAAGCTCTGATTTTTCCAACGACGGTATGAGAAAACTGGTAGATCAGGTGATTGCCATGGCCAGAATCTCTACAGCCGACCCGGATGCCATGCCGCCTTCAGGTGCTGAACATCCAACAACTGCAGAGTTGGCAACATGGGATGATAAACACCCTGTCGAGATCGAATGGACACTTGCAGCAGCCAGGCAGGCGGCTCTGGCATGTGAAGAAGCTGCACTGGATTACTCCGACAAAATAGAGAACAGTGAAGGTGCAGAGGCAGGCTTTAGCAGAACCCATGTTGCCTACGCATCTGCAGACAATTTCAGAGGTAAGTACCAGAAATCTTCTCTGGGACTGAGCCTTTCAGTGATTGCCGGAACGGGCGATCAGATGCAGAGGGATTATGCCTACTCTCGGGTTCAACAAGTTGAAAAGCTGAAAAACCCACAAATGATTGGTCAGGAAGCGGCAGAAAGGGCTATTCGACGCGTGGGTGCCCGCAGCATCTCAACCCGGCAGACCACAGTTGTTTTTGAACCAAGAATGGCCACCTCGATTCTGGGGCATCTGATCAGTGCCATTAATGGCAGGTCAGTACTGCAGAAACGGTCATTCCTTGCAGAGAGCAATGGCCAGGCTCTTTTCCCGGAATTTGTACAGATTGAAGATAATCCGGATCATCCGGATGGCCTTGGCAACCGGCTCTTTGATGGAGAAGGTACCCGCTGCAGACAAAGAACCATTATTGATTCAGGAAAACTGACAGGTTTTCTGACCGATCGTTATGCGGCGGCAAGACTGAAATCAGAACCCACAGGTCATGCCCGCCGTGGATTAACCGGAGATACCGGTATCGGCCCTTCCAACCTGATTCTGCATCCCGGAGAGATGGATGTGGAGGCCATGCTTCAAGAGATTGGTGATGGTCTTCTGGTTACAGAGATGATGGGCTTTGGTATTAATGGTGTCACCGGAGACTATTCACGTGGTGCGGCAGGCTTCCTGATTGAGAATGGTAAAGTCGGACAGCCTGTTAATGAAATTACCGTTGCCGGTAATCTGAAAAAGATGTTTGCCAATATTTCTCATCTTGGCTCTGATCTGACATGGTTTGGCTCTACAGCGGTGCCAACCATCGCCATCGCCGACATGACAGTCGCCGGGCAGGAGGGTTGATAGATACAGAGAAGCACATCCTTGCACCTCTCTTTTAACGCTAAGACAAAAATGTAGTTTTGCCTTAGCTCACAAAATCGAGCAGAGGACGTGCTGCAAAATCATAATATGATTTTGTGAGCAGGGAGAAAATGGCACTTTTCTTCCTGCGTTAAAGGGAAGATAGTAGGACAAATCGGCAGGAAAGCCGATTTGGACGGTCTTCCCGCCTGAGGCCGTATCAAACATTCAGCACAGGACGTGCTGTAAAATCATAATATGATTTTGTGAGCATATTGAAAGCCACGCCTTTCAATATGCGCTAAAGAAAAGCTGGCAGGAGCCGCTTTTCGTATTAAACAATCAATCGAGGTGACGAAATGAGTTATGATGTTTTTGGAGTAGGTAACGCCATTATGGATCTGCAGGTGCAATGTGATGATGCATTTCTCTCTGCAAACGATATTGAGAAAGGGATCATGACCCTGACCGAACCTGACCGGCAGCAGCAGATCCTTGATGCGCTGGCTGATCATGAAATAAACTACTGCTCCGGTGGCTCGGCCGCCAATACCATTGTTGGCATTGCCGACATGGGCGGAACATCTGCCTATGCAGGCAAAACCGGCAGTGATGCTTTTGGCAGACAGTACATTGATGAAATGCGGGAG
>JAJRVG010000253.1 GCA_021545595.1 Zetaproteobacteria bacterium
CAGGGCTAATCCCTGCCTTTTTTATTAACGGCATGGTACGATTCACGCCACCATAAATAGCAGCGATGATTGGAGATTATCAGGTATGTCAGGTCATAATAAGTGGTCCAGTATCAAGCACAAAAAGGCAGCCGTTGATGCCAAGCGTGGCAAGATATTCACCCGTTTCATCCGTGAAATAACAGTCGCTGCCCGTGCAGGTGGTGATGATCCGGATGCCAACCCACGGCTCAGATCAGCCATCACTGCCGCCAAGGGCGTTAACATGCCCAAAGATAACATTGATCGTGCCATTTCCCGTGGTGCCGGTGGTGATGAAGGCAGCAACATTGATGAGATTCGATATGAAGGCTATGGACAGGCCGGTGTAGCCATCCTCGTTGACTGCATGACTGATAACCGCAATCGTACCGTATCCGATGTACGCTCCGCCTTTAATAAAGGTGGTGGCCATATGGGAGAATCAGGCTGTGTATCATGGATGTTTCACCAGAAGGGCCAGTTTCTGTTTGATCGTGAAACCATCGATGAAGAGATCATTATGGAAATTGCCATGGATGCCGGTGCCGATGATATTCAGGACAGGCCTGATGAAGGCTGCATTGAAGTGACTGCTGAGCCCGGTAATTTTACAACTGTTCAGGATGCCTTTGAAAAGGCCGGCATTACACCCCAGGTTGCTGAAATCGCATGGATCCCTGAAAGCAGCATTGAAGTTGAAGGTGAAACTGCCGAGAAACTTCTGGGCCTGATCGAACGACTTGAAGAGCTGGATGATGTCCAGAATGTCTATGCCAACTTCGACATTTCTGACGAAGAGATGGCGCGAATTGAAGGTTAAGACAAAACGATGCGCATTCTTGGTGTTGATCCCGGCTCCCAAAAAACCGGTGTAGGTATTATTGAAACAGAAGGGAATCGCCTGATCCACCTACACCACTCCGTCATTCGCTGCGGCACGGGAGAGTTCACAGAGCGCCTCTACAGGCTCTTCTCCGGACTGAAAGAGATTATCACCGAATACCAGCCGGACTGCGCAGCCATGGAAGATGTTTTTGTCTCTAAAAATGTCTCATCCGCACTGAAACTGGGTCAGGCCAGAGGTGCACTGATCGCCGCCTGCGGTGATTCGGGACTACCGGTTACCCCATACTCCCCAACCAAAGTCAAACTATCCACCGCCGGGCACGGCAAGGCTGATAAACAGCAGGTTCAACACATGGTGAAGCTGCTGCTGAAGCCGCCGATGCCACTTCCGGAAGATGCAGCAGATGCGCTTGCTGTCTGCATCTGCCACGCGCATCATGCGCCCATGATCGCACGCAACAGAATCCTGGAAATGAAGCCATGATCGGCTGGCTATCAGGCAGTGTTCGGGAACTTGATCCGGGCGGCTCTATCCTGCTGGAGACAAATGGAATCGGCTATGATGTGGCTGTCAGCATGCAGACGCTCTGCACCCTGAAACAGGGTGAGAGTGCCGTCCTCTATATACACACCTATGTAAGGGAAGATCAGTTAAGCCTCTTCGGCTTCCTCAGCAGCAGCGATCGTGAACTGTTTAGGAAACTTAACAGTGTCTCAGGCATTGGTGCCCGCACAGCACTCAATCTGATGTCAGGCATGCCGACCGGTGAGCTGCTTCAGGCCATCGACAGCGCTGATGACGTTGCCATAGCCAGAACACCGGGCATCGGCAAAAAGACTGCCCAGCGCCTTATCCTTGAACTGAAAGGTAAACTCACCACAGAAGAGACCGGTTCGCCCTCCCTGTCAAAAGATGCCAATGACATACGCTCAGCACTGATAAACCTTGGATACAGGCCTGTTCAAGTTGATAAAGCACTTAAACAGACTGATTTAACTGGTGATTTTGAAAAGGATTTCAGATCTTCGATTAAGGTGATCTCATGACCATTGAAGAGATGGATGATGAGCGCATGATATCTGCCAACGAGCATGTTGAGGATTGGGACAGGGCCCTGCGCCCCAAGTCACTTTCCGAATATATTGGGCAGGAGAAGATCAGGGATAACATTTCGGTCTACATTGAGGCTGCCAGGCGCCGTTCGGAACCCCTGGATCATGTGCTCCTTTTTGGTCCTCCGGGACTGGGAAAAACCACGCTGGCCAATATTATTGCCAATGAACTTGGAAGCAATATCAGGGCAACATCCGGCCCTGTTATTGAACGTCCGGGTGATCTGGCAGCCATGCTGACCAACCTTGAGGAGGGTGATGTTCTCTTCATCGACGAAATCCACCGCTTAAGTCCGCAGGTTGAGGAGATACTCTACCCTGCCATGGAGGATTTTAAGCTTGATATTATGATCGGACAGGGCCCTGCCGCTCGCTCCATCAAAATGGAGCTGCCCTGTTTCACACTGATTGGTGCCACCACACGTGCAGGCCTGCTGACCAATCCATTGAGGGATCGTTTCGGAGTTGTAGAGCGGCTTGAGTTTTACAACGCTCAGGAGCTGGCCACAATCATCCACCGCTCTGCTTCCCTTCTCCAGATCGACTGCACTGAAGATGGCGCCATGGAAGTCGCCAGGCGCTCCCGTGGTACACCACGCATTGCCAACCGTCTGCTTCGTCGCGTACGTGATTTTGCAGAGGTGGATCACAGTGGAACCATCAACCGTGAAAGCAGCAACCATGCTCTGAACAGGCTTGAAGTGGATCATCTGGGGCTGGATCGGCTGGATCGGAAGCTGCTCACATGTCTGATTGACAAGTTCAGCGGAGGCCCGACAGGGCTGGACACGCTTGCAGCAGCCATCTCGGAAGAGCGTGATACCATTGAGGACGTACTGGAGCCCTACATGATGCAGGAGGGGCTGATTGCCCGCACGCCCCGTGGCCGGGTTGCCACTCCCATGGCTTACACCCACCTGGATCGGGAGTTGCCTGATGCTGTCACGCAGGCATCACTGCTATGACCAGCATCAGCCACCGCTGTCAGTTTCGCGTCTATTATGAAGATACCGACCACGGTGGTGTCATCTACTATGCCAACTACCTGAAGTACATGGAGCGAGGACGTACAGAGTATCTACGTGCGGCCGGCATCGAACTTGATGATGTGGAGGCTGAGTCTGGCGTTATGTTTGCTGTTACAGAGGCCAATATACGCTACCACTCATCAGGCCGCTTTAATGACCTGATTGAGGTCGACAGTGTGCTGACAGATGCACGCGGAGCCAGGCTGACATTCATGCAGCAGGTATGGCGCATGCACCGGACCAATGAGAGCCGCGACACCCTGTTGGCAGAGGCAGAGATCAAACTTGCCTCTGTTGACAAAGAGGGAGCTCCGAAAAGAATACCATCCATGCTGTTGCCCGCCCTGAAAATTCATCAAAGCAGCTCATCTTGATTAAGGAGCATCTATGGCTGAACAACTGACCGTCTGGAGCCTGATTTTGGGGGCTGGTATTGTCGTCAAGGCAGTACTGCTGTTACTCATTTTTCTCTCCATCATGTCGTGGGGCGTCATCTTTAATAAATGGCGCATCTACAGAAAAACCAAGCACGATGCTGAAACCTTTTCAACTTCATTCTGGGGTGGTTCCGATATGGACACCCTGCTCGCAGGCATTCCACAGCAGTACAAAGACAGCCCGTTACCTAACATTTTCCAATCCGGTTACCGTGAATACATGCGTCACCGTCGTGATTCCGGAAATGACAGAGAGGGCAAGATTGTTGCCGGTGGCGGCCTGGACGGCATTCGAAGAGCACTGGATGCTGCGCTGTCACGCGAACTCGAAGGGCTCTCCAGGCATCTTGCATTCCTGGCTACAGTGGGCTCGACCTCCCCCTTTATCGGACTTTTCGGCACCGTATGGGGCATCATGAACGCCTTCCAGAGCATCGCCATGACTCAAAACACATCACTGGCGGCTGTAGCCCCCGGTATTGCCGAGGCACTGGTGGCCACAGCATTCGGCCTTGTTGCCGCCATTCCTGCCGTGGTTGCTTACAATAAGTTCACATCCGATCTGAAGCGCATTGCGGCTGGTATGGAGCAGTTCTCATCCGAGTTTCTGAATATCATATCCCGCCACATCCGGAGCTGACAGAG
>JAJRVG010000254.1 GCA_021545595.1 Zetaproteobacteria bacterium
AACTGGTGCGTGGAGAGCTTGATTTTACACAGGGAGAGCTGCCACCACATCTGTTGCCTTACCTGAGAAAGCAGCAGGGTATAGAGATTCAGTATGAGCCATCCACCACCTTCTCTTATATAGGACTGAATTTGCAGGATCAATACCTGAAAGAGCTGCGGGTACGCAGGGCGCTGGCATTGGGGCTGGATCGCAAGCGGCTGAAGCGGGCGCTCTTTGATGACGCCGCGGAACTGGCCGAATCCGTTCTGACTTCATCACACTGGGCTGCTGCAAAACTGCCTGAGACTCCATTTGATCCGGCTGAAGCCGAAAGGCTGCTGGATGAGGCAGGATTTCCAAGAGGTGAAGATGGTATTCGTTTTTCCATTAACTATCGTACCAGCACCAATCCAACCCGCCTGCGGCTGGTGACAGCCATTGCAGACAGCTGGCAGAAGCTCGGGGTGAACGTTTCGATTGAATCATTGGAGTGGGGCGGCTTCTATGCCCGGATCAAGCGGGGTGATTTTCAGATATTCTCTCTCGACTGGGTCGGTATCACTGATCCTGATATTTACCGCTGGATACTGCACTCGGAGATGTGGCCGCCTGCCGGGTCGAATCGTGGAAGGTATAGCAACAGGGAGATGGATAAATGGCTGGATGCGGCGGCAGTAAGTGAAGATCAGGCCACGCGCACCCGGCTTTATGCCAAAGTACAGCGGCAGATGCAGGCCGATCAGGTCTATATCCCGCTCTGGTACAGGCCTGTTATTGCCGTATCCGGCCCGAGAGTTCGTGGATTCAAACCATCACCGGATGGCAGCCTGCTCTCTCTTCGTGATGTGAAAATTATCAACTAGTTCTGTTTAGCACACCGGGCTCTTTTGCCTCTAGTGTTCCGCACTGATTAACCTTGGGAAGGGGGTCTTATAAAACATATCTATTTGCAGTCTGTATTGCACAAACAGCCTCTTTCACGAAAGAGCGTCAACTCCTTACTCTATTCTCCGATTCAACTGAGCGTCATTAGGAGTCAGGTTGACCTTCCCCCGATTTGGCAGATACACCGTTAGGGGAAGTGAGGGCTAAGCGGTCTGCTTTTTAGCTATCAGATGCAGATAGCGACCCATATGCAGATAGGGTTCATGCTGTGCGTATTTCAGCTCTATGCGGACAATCTCTTCGACAGGGCGTTTGTCACGAATACGGCGTTCCATGTAATCGTACACCACCCGCACACCGGCCCGGCTTAACACTTCGAATGGCCATCTTTCCAGCCACCCTTCCACCTCTTCAAGTGTAAGGGGGTGATAGGGGGTAAGACCACCCTCATCGCCTTGCAGGTTATCACTTTCGGCCTTGTGCCAGTTACCACGAATCAGGTTTCGGAACACCAGTGCATCCCGATTATAAAACATCAGTGACAGGTGACCTCCGGGTTTAAGAAGATGGGTCAGATGTTTGAGGGTTTCTTCAGGCCTGGCCAGCCATTCGAGCACCGCATGAAAAAGAATCAGGTCAAACTGCCCGATCTCATCAGGCTTGAGCTCCTGAACAGGTTTGTGAAGCAACTCGATTTTTGTTTCAGGCAGCTCTTTTTTAAACAACATACCTGTCTCTTCAAGCATCTTTTCTGATAGATCGGAGAGCACCAGTTTATGACCCTGCTGGGCAAGGCGAAGCCCCATCTGACCCAGTCCGCAGCCAGCATCAAGAATACGCAGGGGTTTGCCTGTGGAGAGTTCGGGAATCGTTTGCAGCAGGTGTTCCCGGACAATGGCGAGGCGCACCTCACCCTTGGCACTGCCGTAGATGTTGCGGGCAAAGCGGGTGGCCAGATCATCAAAGTTGCGGTCAGATTGAACTGTCGGGGGAGTCATAGCAGTGAAGATAGCTGTTTTTCCATGATGAAGTCATCCATCACGTAACCGGCACCGATATCCTGAACGACTTCATCTGTTTTGATAAAGCCCATCTTTTTATAAGCGGCAATGGGAGCTGCGTTATGACGATTGACGGTTAGCCAGATACGGGTGATTTGCCGATTCCGGCAGAGTGTTTCGATATAGTGCATCAACTCCCGGCCCAGCCCTTGCCCGCGCAGCTGTTGAAGCATATAAAACTTGCTTAGCTGGAGCGTAGCTTTTTCATTGTCGGGGATAACTCCGGCATAACCGATGCTCCGGTTGTTCTGTTGAGCAAGAAAGTAACCATGGCCGGAACTGATCTGTTTGCGAATGGATGACGGGCTTTGAAATTGTTTCAGCATATAACTCACCTGTGCCTGTCCGATAAGAGGTGTGAAATGCTCATCCCAGATCTCCTGTGCAAGGCTTGCGACTGTTTCAATATCGTGATCGCTGTGGACTTCAATAATATTCATTACGTATATCGGCAGGCAGGTTTCATTTCTTGCTTAATGGTTGATGTTATGACTGAATCCGATGGCTGGATCATCAAAGCTACGGTCTGTTTGAATCATCGGGGTAGTCATGATTGCTGACCCATGCCTGCATAAGTTTCTTGATCTGCGTCTGGTATTTAAAGCCTTCGATCTCACACCGTTGGCGAAAAGAAGCCAGTAGCGGTTCGGGCACTTTCATGCTTATAAGCCTTGATTTAACATGGCTTTTTTGTTGTTGCAGCAGTCGAAATTCTTCAAGAAAAGTCAGTGCCTGCTCAGGCGTTACATCTTTGCACTGTTTAAGGTAGTCGGCTGAAAAAAACTGAACGGGTCTCACTGTAGTGTCTCCAGCGCCTTGATATCTTCGATATCCTGTGGGCGTGCCGATTTTTTCTTCATGGCAATCAGTTCGGATATGCTCACCACATTCAACTTAAGACCGAATGCCTCTTTGCGGACAGTTTTCAGGCTGGCCGCATCTTCGGTCATTAACACATCAACCATCTCCAGTGGATTTTTTGGATTACTGAATGACCAGGCAACCATGTTACGGTTGTTGATGTACTCATCCCGAAAGTTGAAAACATCGACCGCAGTGACAGGCAGCCTCGGCTCCAGGCCGATACTTTTAAGCGCTGCCTCGCACTTCTCGAAAGAGGCCCGGTTCATGGCAATGGCAATATCGATGTCGACTGTACCGCGAACTGCACCATGTAGCGTGACTGCATATCCGCCTACAAGAGCATAGGTGATATCAGATTTTTCGAGCGCACCAATGACTTTACAAATAAACATGTTCAAAGTATATACTGGTATATACCTAATGCAACAGTAGTAGCAGGGGCTGTTTACATGGTTTGCACAGAGGGTGTCATGTGACTCTTGCAATCAGCACAGTTGTGCCTATGATTCGCAACGTTGAAAAGTGGGCCACGGCTCGCTTTTTTTGGTTTTAAGCTTTGTGATTTTTTAACCGGATGAGGAGAGTGATTGTGAGTCTGGAATCAAAAGTTCTTGAACTGCTCACTCCCATCACTGATGAGTTAGGTGTGGATGTGCTGCGTGTCCGTATCGGCGGATCGGGTAATAGCCAGCTGGTTCAGGTGCTTGTTGATCGCAAAGGTGGTGTTGATTCGGACACACTGGCCCGCGTCAGCCGTGGACTGGCGCTGCAACTGGATGTTGAAGATCTGATTCAGGGCAGGTTTCGCCTTGAACTCTCTTCACCGGGGCTGGAGTGGCCGTTGGAAACAGCGGCTGACTTTGACCGCTATGAAGGTGAATGGATCAGGGTCAGCTTTGAAGAGGGGTCTGAACATGGCGGGGCGATTGAAGGCGAGAATCTTGGTCCGGAAGAGGATGGCTTCAGGATTCAGGAGCGGGGAAGAGAGCCGCATTACTTTGCACTGAGCGAAGTGAAAAAAGTTGTGCGTGCGGTAGACTGGAAAAGGGTCTCCCGAAGTAAGAAGTGATTGATTGAAAGAGGATAACAGACCATGAATGTTGAAATGTTACAGGTAGCCGATGCAGTGGCTCGTGAAAAATCAGTTGAACGTGAGTTGGTTCTCGAAGCGATGGAGCAGGCGCTTAGAACCGCTGCACGTCGCACATATGGCAATAAGACGGTTGAGGCGATTATTGATCGTGAAACCGGCGTAATCAGCCTGAACCATGTCCGTACCGTTGTTGAAGAGGTTGAGGAAGAAGAGAACGACCTGACCCTTGAGCAGGGCAAAGAGCTGGATGCTGATGCTGAAATCGGTACGGAATTCCGTGAATCACTGCCGCCAATTGAGCTTGGT
>JAJRVG010000255.1 GCA_021545595.1 Zetaproteobacteria bacterium
CTCGGCCTGATCTGTTCCAGCCAGCAATACTGCAATATCTGCAACCGTCTTTATCTTCCTTTCGTTCATCTGGATAAGCATCCCCTATGATGAACAGAACAAATGACGATTTCAGACTCATTTCATATTGGAAAAGACTCCGCCTTCACTTTTTATAGCATAGCGGCTACGCTCTCTTAAAACAGTCCATGACTTAATTTCAGGAGGGTCCGTGCTGCAATTCATTGCTGAATTTATTGAACGTCATCAGCGCTGGTTCGGTTATCCAATGGTTGTCGCCATGGCACTCCTGGCATTTTCTACAGCCCTGATTCGTCCCGATTTCATTGAACAGATAGAGCTGAAATCCCTGGATCAGCGATTTAAAATTCGTGGCCCGATTGTGCCTGATCCACATGTTGTGATTGTTGCCATTGATGACAAGTCTCTCTCCGAAGTCGGTAGATGGCCCTGGC
Organism: Zetaproteobacteria bacterium; assembly: GCA_021545595.1. GTDB lineage: Bacteria > Pseudomonadota > Zetaproteobacteria > Mariprofundales > Mariprofundaceae > WSZY01. The sequence goes on from JAJRVG010000255.1 coordinate 456, forward strand.
CACGTGATCAAATTGCAGATCTTGTAGACAATATTCTGAACAAACACGGTGCCAAAGCCATTGGCTTTGATATTGTATTCTCCGAAGAGCAGGCCAATCCGCTAAAAGAGAGCATCCGCCTTCTGGAGGAGAGTGGTAGTACAAACAGGAGTGTTCGGACATGGCTTAGAAAACATCAGCAGAGTGGTAATCTTGATGCCCGGCTGGAGAAGATGTTCAAACAACACCATGGCCAGATCATCCCCGGTTACTTCTTCTATACTAAAGGTGGAGACATACCTGAACAGGCACTGAAAAAACTTCCACAATTTTCCAGACTAATGCAACCATCTGCCATGACAGCCGAATTCACTGATGATGCTGCATCAACAATTCCCCAGATGGGAGCTGTTGAAGGCAATCTCCCCCAACTTACTAAAGCCGCTGACTCTGTCGGTTTTTTTAACTTCTTTCCTGATTCTGATGGCACGGTTCGCCGCATTCCGCTCATCGCAGAACTCAATGGATATATCTACCCAAGCATGGCAATGCAGACACTGCGCATCTTTATGGATTGGCCGGATACATCTGTAAAAGTGGATATTGGTGGTGTAAATGAGATCCGAATTGGAGAACGTGTTATCCGAACGGATCACACAGGTAATATGCTCCTTAACCATTACGGCCCAGGGAAAACTTTCACACATATTTCTGCTGTAGACCTGCTCACCGGAAAGGCAAATGCAAAAATTCTAAAAAATGCCATTGTTGTTCTTGGCGTTACCGCTGTCGGTGTTTTCGATTACAGGCCCAGCCCGTATGATTCGGTGTTTCCTGGTGTGGAGGGACATGCCGTCGCCATATCCAACATCCTCAACAATGAAGAGATCAGCCGCCCCGGCTATCTCGAACTGGTCGAACTCATTTCTGTTCTGATTCTCTCACTGCTATGCGGATATCTGGTTTACCGGCGTGGTGCCGTGGTACAGACCATAAGTATTTTTGGTGTGCCGCTTCTGATTGTTTTTATCTCGCTGTGGCTCTTCTCAAGCTACGGACTCTGGCTTAAGGCCAGCTACCTGATCGTGGGAGTTCTTCTGTCCACGATACCAATCACGCTGCTTGAGTATGTTGTTGAATCACGTAAACGTGCCTTTATTCACGATGCATTCTCCCACTACCTGGCTCCGGAAGTGGTTGCGAGCCTGGCAGAACATCCAGAAACACTGCAATTGGGAGGTGAAGAGCGTCATATGACCGCCATCTTCTCAGACATTGCCGCTTTCTCATCCTTTTCAGAAAAGCTCACACCCCAGGAGCTTGTCCATTTCCTCAACATCTACCTCACCGCCATGAGCGATATTATCCTCAAACGTGGTGGCACCATCGATAAATATGAAGGTGATGCCATTATCGCCTTTTTTGGTGCTCCACTGGATATGCCGGATCATGTTACCCAGTGTGTACTCGCTGCACTCGAGCAGCAAAAAGCGCTTCTCACTCTGCGCAGTCAATGGGTGGAAAAGGGTTACCCTGAGGTTCATATCAGAATTGGCATTAATGATGGGCCAATGGTTGTCGGCAATATGGGTACCGACAGTTATATGAATTACACCATGATGGGGGACCATGTGAACCTGGCCAGTCGACTCGAAGGCGTATGTAAAGTTTATCGGGTTCCTATTTTGATGAGCCGTGATACCTACCTTCAAGTGCGTGATGAAATTGCAGCAACTTTTGTAGACCGGGTAAAAGTGGTTGGCCGTTCACAGCCTGTTGACCTTTATCTGCCGCTGGCTCCACGCAGTGAAATCGGTGATGATGATCTGAAACCGCATCGAACCTATGAGAGAGCCTGGAGTCTGATGCATCAACACCTGTTTAATGATGCCGGAAAGATTTTTGAGCAGCTCGTCAAAGAGGTTCCCGGTAACGGGCTGTATGAAGTCATGCTGGCCCGGAACAAACGCTATATTAAAACGCCTCCTCCCCAGGACTGGGACGGTGTGACGGTGCTCGAAAGCAAGTAGTGATGGGTGCCTGGAAACAGCAACGCATGCTCGCTCTCTAGCGCAGCTCTTCAGGCAGACTAAAGGTTACGTTCTCCTCAACAACTCTGGAGACCTCTACATCATCATAACCACGCTGCCGGAGAAATTCTATCACCTGTTGAACCAGTATCTCAGGGGCTGATGCGCCAGCTGTAACGCCAATTCGTGTGTGATTTTTAAACCATTCCGGATTGATATCCTCCGGCCCGTCGATCAGCCACGAATCCGTACCCATGCGCTCAGCAACTTCCCTCAGGCGATTACTGTTGGATGAATTATTCGAACCAATGACCAGCACCATGTCACAGGCCTCAGCCAGCTCCTTAACTGCCGCCTGACGATTACTTGTGGCATAGCAGATATCCTCACGCTTTGGCCCCTGAATATTGGGGAAGCGAGCTCTCAAGGCATCAACCACATCTGCAGCATCATCTACACTCAAGGTTGTCTGGGTTACAAAAGAGAGTCTGTTTTCATCTTTCACCGGAAGTAGCACCACATCTTCCGGAGTGGAGACAAGCAGCACGGCACCTTCAGGAGCCTGCCCCATCGTCCCCTCCACCTCCGGGTGTCCTGCATGACCGATCAGAATCACCTGATCTCCCCGTTGATAGTGCCGAAGAAGCTCCAGGTGTACCTTGGTCACAAGCGGGCATGTCGCATCAATAATACGCAAACCCCGCTCTTTTGCCCGCTCCCGGACGCTCCTGCTCACTCCGTGTGCGGAAAAAATAAGCAGTGCACCATCCGGTGTGTCATCAACTTCATTCACAAAAACAGCACCCTTCGCACGCAGCCCCTCGACCACAAATTTGTTATGAACAATCTCATGACGCACATAGACAGGAGCGCCATAGACCTCAAGAGCCCGTTCTACGATCTCAATCGCCCTGTCTACCCCTGCACAAAAACCACGTGGTTCTGCCAGCACTGCCTGCATTGAAAACTCCTCGTCTATTCCTGCCGTACAACTTATCATTCATGCTTACCCCTTGGAAGAGGAAGTGAAAGGAGACTGGCCATGAGCGACTACAAACTGAATCCCGGTGATGCCGCGCCCGATATTGAGCTTCAAATCTGGCCGGAAGGGAGTCTGAAGCTATCGGATTTTCTGGGCAGGTGGGTGATCCTCTATTTCTATCCGAAAGACAGTACGCCCGGCTGCACCACAGAGTCGTGTGAATTTCGTGATACCCTGCCCGATTTCTCATCCGCTGATGCTCTGATTGTGGGTGTAAGCCGCGACTCGGTGAAGTCACACGCCCGCTTCACAGAGAAGCAATCTCTGAACTTCCCGCTTATCTCCGACCCTGATGAGCTTCTCTGCAAAGCCTTTGACGTCATGCAGATCAAAAAGAATTATGGCAAAGAGTACCTTGGCGTGGAGCGCTCTACCTTCATTATCAACCCTGAGGGGGACATAGCCTATGCATGGAGAAAAGTGCGCGTAAAGGATCATGTGGCGAACGTTCTGGAAACTCTGAAAGAGCTGCAGAGCTAGGCCGGACTGAAAACAACTGTGCTGACTGGTAAACACATTCTCATCGGTATTGGTGGCGGCATTGCCGTATACCGTATTGCCGAGTTCGCCCGCCTGCTGATCAGGCAGGGTGCCATGGTACGATGCGTCATGACCAGATCAGCCTGTGAATTTGTAACACCGCTTACCTTTGAAGCATTGACCGGTGAAGAAGTTCACACCGAACTGTTTGACCTGACCGGTGAGAGGACGATGGGACATATCCAGTTGGCCCGCTGGGCGGATGTTGCCGTTATCGCACCGGCCACCGCCAACCTCATCACCAAACTGGCCTATGGTATTGCCGATGATCTGCTTACCACCATTATGCGGGTGAATGATAAACCTGTACTGATTGCACCGGCCATGAACCACTCCATGTGGAGCTCTTCAGCGATACAGGAGAATGTAGAGAAACTGAAATC
>JAJRVG010000256.1 GCA_021545595.1 Zetaproteobacteria bacterium
CCTTCAATATGGCTCTGAAGGGCATTTCTCCCGCAACAACCCCCGCTGTGAGCTTGATTTTGGAGCCATTGCCAAGGGTTATGCCATTGAACGGGGTATGGAGATACTTCAATCACACGGAATCAGGCATGCCATTATCAATGCAGGTGGCGATATCAAAGTGATCGGAACTCATGGTAAACACCCCTGGCAAATCGGCATTCGACACCCACGCAACAGTGGCGAGGTGATCACCACTATTGAGGCAGCTGGAGAGATCAGTATCGTCACTTCGGGTGACTATGAGCGCTATTACAGCTATCAGGGTCGGCGTTATCATCACATCCTTGACCCACACAGTGGCATGCCAGCGGCCAAAGCCCAAAGTGCCACCATCATGACTCCCAACGCGACGCTGGCTGATGCATGGAGTACGGCACTCTTCGTGATGGGGGTTAAAGGACTGCCATTGATCGAGAAAATGGGCATGAGCGCCATACTGGTCGATGCCAACGGTGACATTCACTATTCAAAAAATGCCGAATCCCGCTTGCAGCGTTCACTCTCCCCTCCTATGCTCCGTACATCAGAGATAAAAACTGATCCATAGGAAGGAATCATGGACGTATCCGAACTACTCGCATTTACCGTAAAAAATGGTGCTTCTGACCTGCATCTGTCATCAGGTGAACCACCCATGATCAGAATCCATGGCGACATGACCCGTATCAAAATGCCGGAAGTTGAGAATCGTGAAGTGCAGACAATGGTCTACGACATTATGAACGATACCCAGCGCAAACTGTTTGAAGAGCATCTGGAACTTGATTTCTCCTTTGCACTGGGAGATATCGCACGTTTTCGTGTGAATGTTTTTAATCAGAACCGTGGCATGAGTGCTGTGTTCCGTGTAATTCCAACCGAAGTATTCACACTGGAGCAGCTCAAGTGCCCGGATATCTTCACTGATATTTCCATGACACCCCGTGGCATCTGCCTCGTTACCGGCCCGACCGGCTCAGGCAAATCGACCACGCTCGCCGCCATGGTGGACTACCGGAATCAGAATGAAAAAGGGCATATCCTGACCATTGAAGACCCCATCGAGTTTGTTCACCACTCAAAGAGTGCATTGATCTCCCAGCGTGAGGTCGGGCCTCACACCCACTCATTTGCCAACTCACTAAAAAGTGCGTTGCGTGAGGACCCCGATGTTATTCTGGTCGGTGAGCTGCGTGATCTGGAGACCATCCGTCTCGCTCTCACCGCTGCAGAGACTGGCCACATGGTGTTTGGCACACTGCATACCTCATCCGCACCAAAAACGATCGACCGTATCATTGACGTCTTCCCCGCTGCAGAGAAGGATATGGTGCGAGCCATGCTCTCTGAGTCCCTGCGTGCCGTGATTTCCCAGACATTGATGAAAACTGCCGATGGCAACGGGCGTATTGCTGCCCATGAGATTATGCTGGGAACCCCGGCCATCCGTAACCTGATTCGCGAAAACAAAGTGCCGCAGATGGTGTCTGTGATGCAGACATCTCTGCGTGAAGGCATGCAGACGCTCGATTCAGACCTGCAGCGATTGGTAAAATCACGCAAAATCACACAACAGGCAGCCCTTGAAAAGGCCCAGAACAAGAAGCTGTTTGGTGGTGGTGCCGTTTAACAGTCAAGGCAGTATAAGGAGTAACAGATGAGTGCCAACGAACCACAAAAACTGACAATCAAGCAGCTGTTGATGATCATGGTTAAGAAAGATGCATCGGACATCTACATCACCACAGGGATGTCCCCTGCTTACCGCATTAATAATGTTGTGATGCCGCTGAAGCAGGAGCCGCTTAACTCCGTACAGTGCGAGCAGTTGGCTAACTCCTGTATGAGTGAAAAACAGCGGGCTGCATTTGCAGAGGATTATGAGATGAATCTTGCTCTCTCCTATCCGGATCTCGGCCGTTTCCGTGTCAATATCTTCCGCCAGATGGGCTGTGTCGGTCTGGTAATCCGTCAGATTAAAACTGAAGTCCCCACACTGGAGGGGCTGGGTCTCCCGGAAATATTTAAAGATATTGCCATGGCGAGCCGTGGCCTTGTTATTATGGTTGGTGCCACCGGTTCGGGTAAATCGACATCACTTGCGGCACTGGTGGATCACAGGAACTCATCGCAGGCGGGCCACATCATCACCATTGAAGACCCGGTTGAGTTTGTGCATAAGCACAAAAAGTGTGTCATTACACAACGTGAAGTTGGAACGGACACGCATGAGTATCAACAGGCACTGAAAAACACGCTGCGACAGGCACCCGACGTTATCCTGATCGGTGAAATCAGGGACAGGGAGACCATGGAGCACGGGCTTGAATTTGCCGAAACAGGCCACCTATGCATGGCAACACTGCACGCCAATAATGCCAACCAGGCACTTGAACGCGTGCTGAACTTCTTCCCGGAGGAGGTGCACCCACAGGTGCGGCTCAACCTGGCCCTGAACCTCAAAGGCATTCTCTCCCAGCGACTGGTCAAAACCATTGATGGAGGGCGGATGCCCGCCATTGAGATACTGATCAACACACCCCGTATTGCTGACCTGATCGACCAATGGGAGATCGGTGAAATCAAGGAGGCGATGGCCGCAGGTAAAAACTACGGCATGCAAACCTTCGACCAGCATCTTCTGGAGCTCTGGAAACAGGGGATGATTGCTGAAGATGAGGCACTTAAGAATGCCGACTCGGTCAATGATTTGCGTCTGAAAATGAAGATGTCAAAACTCGAAGGCAATGAGGGAAGTAGCGACATTGATGAGCTGGCAAACAACTCAACGGCTGACCTGAAAATCTGATGGCTGACTGGGAACTCATAGACGACCTGTTGCTTGCAGCACACAAACATGGTGCATCGGATCTGCTTATTCGAACCGATGACCGCGTACGTATGCGAATCAACGGTTCGGTAGTGACTATTGCACCCGACAAGGTTCCTGAACCTGACCGGGAACAGGTTACCGGGATAATCAAGCATCTGCTCCGGGACGTTCCCGGAGCA
>JAJRVG010000257.1 GCA_021545595.1 Zetaproteobacteria bacterium
ATGGATAAGCTTAGTTGGGAAGTTGTGGCTCCTTTGACCGCGCGCCTGCACCACCTCTCAGGTGTAAATGTAATCGCCGGAACCCACCGCTATTACCCCTATGGTGAGCTGACCTCTCACCTGATCGGTTACCTCTCTCTGGCTGGCCCGAAAGATCTGCAACGCGGCTTTCTGCGTACAGAGAATGTAGGCCGCAGTGGCCTGGAGAAAACTCTGGAGTCCCGCCTGCATGGAGTTCTCGGAACACAGCAGGAGGAGATCGACGCACGTGGCCAGCGTGTTGCCGTGCTGAAGCAGTCCCCGCCAACAATTGGCGAGAATGTACAGCTAAGTATCGATGTTGAGCTGCAGCAGACAGCCGCCACGGCTCTCGGAAACAGAACCGGTGCCGTTGTTGTGATGGACGTGCACAGTGGTGAACTGCTAACCGTTCTAAGTCAACCCGGCTTTAATACCAACCACTTCATCACCGGCCTGGAGCACGAGCAGTGGCAAGCATGGCTTGAGGATGTTCGTAAACCTCTGCTGAACCGGACAACACAGGCGGCCTATCCCCCCGCCTCAACCCTGAAAATGGTAACAGCCTTTGCCGGACTAAGACACAGGCTTCCTCTGGCAACAGGCAACACCCAGTGCCCGGGCTACCTGGAGCTGGCTGATAGAAAGTTGCGCTGCTGGAGGCGTAAAGGCCACAAGCGTGTAACCCTCCATAAGGCTCTTGTTGAATCCTGTGACGTCTACTTCTACGAGTTGGGCGACCAGTTGGGAATGCAGCGCCTCACCGATGAGGCCCGTATGTGGGGATTTGGGGAGAAGACCGGTGTGATCATTACACCCGAGGCTCGGGGCAGTATTCCGGCTCCCGAGAAACAGCTTCAGAATGGGCGAACCCGGGCATGGTATCGTGGGGAAACCATGATCTCTGCGATAGGACAGGGGTTAACCACGGTTACTCCGATTCAACTGGCACGCTTTGCGGCAGCCATTGCCAACGGTGGGAAAATTCTAAGGCCCACTCTTTATGCCGATTCAAAACCAGCTATCATCAGAGAAGTGGAGGTTGATGAGAAGCATCTCAAGGCTATTCGAAAGGCCATGCGTGATGTTATTGCCGAGCCAAAAGGAACCGCACACTGGGTGTTAAACTGGGCACCCTGGCCCATTGCAGGCAAAACCGGTACGGCCCAGGTGGTGGCCATGGCCCAGGATGATGATGAGAAGAAGAACGTGACCCCCGAGCTCGACAGGCATAAGGATCATGCATGGTTTATGGGTTACGCACCCTTTGATAATCCAAAAGTCGCCTTTGCCATTTTTGTTGAGCATGGCGGCCACGGCGGTAGTGACGCCGCACCTGTTGCTAAAGCGATTATCCGCAAACTTGCCCAGCAGGAACGTGAGAGGGTAAAAGCACTGTGAACACGCTGTTGAAAATGGATAAACCCCTCCTGCTTGGGCTCTTCTGCCTTGCAATACTGGGTATTGGTACGCTCTATGCCGCCATTCACCATGGCGATATCTCCATCTGGCAGCGGCAAAATATATACTGGCTGCTGGGAATAGTGGTATTTCTCGCCGTCTCATTTGTTCCACTGCGTATGATCGGACTTGCTGCATGGCCGATCTATATCCTGGCTCTTATTTTACTGTTACTGATCCCGCTCGTCGGAGAGCTACAGATGGGCGCGCGCCGCTGGCTGAGTCTCGGTATCATCAACCTGCAGCCCTCCGAGCTGATGAAATGGGCTCTGATGTTTCTGCTAGCCCACTGGTTTGCATCACGAGAGCCATCTACCCTTATCAACTTCTCTGTTGCCGCTGTTGCAACCATTCTGCCGATAGCACTGATTGTCATGCAGCCGGATCTTGGTACAGCACTGGTACTTCTCTTCGCCGCTGCATCCATGCTGCTTGCTTCCGGCATTCGCTGGCGCTGGGTGCTCGCTGCCCTGGCAGCAAGTCCAGCCTCTCTCTATCTGCTCTGGAACAATATGCACAACTATCAGAGGACGAGGATACTCAGTTTTCTTGACCCTCAATCAGATCCTCTCGGGGCTGGATATCATGTGATTCAGGCAAGTATTGCCATCGGCTCCGGCGGCATCTTTGGCAAAGGCTTCCTGGAGGGTACTCAGGCCCGCCTGCACTTTCTTCCCGAGCAGCACACCGACTTCATTTTTGCCGTACTTGCAGAGGAGGGAGGGCTGATGGCAGTGCTGCTATTGCTGATCCTCTACGGTGTCATCATTTCACGCATACTGGCCATTGCCGTCCGGGCTCATACCCGCTTCGGCTCACTGCTATGCATCGGCATCGCCTCGGTCTTTATGCTCTATATCTTTGTAAATATCGGCATGGTCGCAGGCATGCTCCCTGTGGTTGGGGTGCCGCTTCCATTTATAAGCTATGGCGGCTCGGCCCTTGTAACCATGCTGGCTGCTCTCGGCATTGTTATGCGGGTTGCCATTGAGTCCAGAGACCAGATTCCATGGCAACGCCCGGGAAGCCCGTTAAGTTAAAGAACTTCTGAACAGGTCTACCCTGTACTAATTTAATACATAAAACCAAAAGCAGGGTTTTGACGCTGACTTTTTCAGAGCATCCTTAATCCTGTTAAAGTGACAGGAGTGCTGAGAGTAGCAGAGCCATTGAAAGCAGTGTAAACACTCCTTTCAGCACCCGCTGCATAGGCAGCTCCGGAAGCCGGGCATGCAGCCGTGCTGACCAACCAGTGCTTCCCGGTATCATTAACACAATCCCGGCCAGGGCTCCGGCAAGGAAAAGTGCCTGCTCTGAAATCATCCCGGCCCAGACCGGTTCAAACAGAAGGTTGAAAAGTACAGCAGAGAGGGCCATCACCACTCCGCATGCCGCCGACGTGCCGGTCGCCTCTCGTAGCGAAACCTGTCGCCTTAACAACGGCACCAGCATCGTACCTCCACCAATACCCAGGCTGCCTGAGATATAACCAATGGGTGCCGATAGCGATGTCAGGGGAAGCTCCCTCTTCTCTGTTTGCCTGCGGCCGTAGTCCCATGCGATCCACGCATTAAGAGATGCCAGAGCAAGGAGAATCATTGCTTCCGGAATTTTAAGTGTGCTCCACAGGCCAATGGCTGCACCGATAATGAGCCCCGGCATAAGCTTTTGAAAAACCTTCCTGTTCAGGTGTCCCAGCCGCCAGTGGGCCCGCGCTGAGAATATTCCTGTTATCGCTACAGCAATCAGGCTTGCCATCACATGGATAGAGAGGCTCTCATGGTTTCCCGGCATGGTCAGATAGAACAGCGGTACATAGATCAGTCCGCCACCAATTCCGGCAACACCTGCCAGCGTGCCGCCCATTGCTCCACCGATCAGGCCAACAGAGAGGCCGTAAATAATTAATTCGTATGAAATAGTATCCATTATCGGCATCCTAGCATTGATTAATTCTGATTTCGTCTGGGGTTTTATCCCACTGTCTGCTAATAGTAAGAGGAACAGGGAGTGCATTATGAAAAAAATTGAAGTGGCCGTTTATTCTGAACTTACGGATCGCAGGCCTGCACATGCACTGGTTGGTGATATCGATCTGGTGATTATCCGCTTTGATGATCAGCTCTCCGTCCTCTACGGGCGTTGTGCCCACCGCGGTGCATTGATGAGCGATGGTCATGTTGATGGTGATAACCTGATCTGCGGTGTTCACTACTGGGATTATCGCCTGGACAGTGGTGTCAGCGAATACAACCACGCTGAGGCTCTGCACAAGTTCTCTTCCTGGATTGAAGATGACAAAGTACTGGTTGATAAGGAAGAGATTGCCGCCTGGAGTAGACACAACCCCCAACCCTATGATCGCTCTACCTATCAGGGTGCCTATCAGGATCATACCGGCACGACTGATGAACCACATGTTAAGCTGATTCGGCAGCTCGCCGCATCCGGCCTATCCAGAACCGGCGCTCACGGGCCATCCGCAGCCATGGGCGTCTCCCGCAACGGTCTGCCATCCTGGGATGATCTTCAGTTTGTCGTGGCCCAGCTGCACAAGTTTCCACAACTTGATGATGTGCATGTTGATACGGAACTGGTGATCGGCCCACGTGCCAGAAAACCACTCAAACTGGACATCCCGATTTTTGTCTCCGACATGAGTTTCGGCTCACTATCTCAGGAGGCCAAAACCGCGTTGGCTAAAGGTGCTGAGCTGGCAGGCACAGGTATCTGCTCCGGTGAAGGCGGTATGTTGCCTGAGGAGCAGGCTGAAAATTCCCGATACTTTTATGAACTGGCCTCAGCCCGCTTTGGTTTTTCAATAAATAAACTTAAAAACGTACAGGCCTTCCACTTCAAAGGTGGCCAGGGCGCCAAGACGGGAACAGGTGGCCATCTTCCCGGAGCCAAGGTAACAGGCAAGATTGCTGAAGTTCGGGGCCTGGCCGAGGGCGAGCCCGCAGTTTCACCTTCCCGGTTCCCGGACTGGAATTCAATTTCAGATATCAGGGCA
>JAJRVG010000026.1 GCA_021545595.1 Zetaproteobacteria bacterium
CAGCAAAACAGTAGCCTGACTGGCTGTAATATCCGCACAAAAACACAAAATTATTTTTCTTAAATGGTAATCGCTTAACTTGCTGTTCTTTAACATCTTTCCAGACTAAACAGATCATCCTGCTAGTCTAGAGCCAGCATATTTATGCTATACCCCCGAAAACCTGTTCAGGCTATAATAGCGAGTGTCCGGGACAAGGAGGCTTTCTATTGTTTGAAGATCTTGGCCTGCTGTTTTTCACGGTTTTGATTCTATCACTGCTGTTCACGCCGCTTTCAATGCGGCTGGCTTTTCATATCGGTGCAGTCGATCAGCCTGTTGACAGGAGCGTTCACTTAAAGCCAATGCCACGCCTGGGCGGCCTTGGGATGGTTCTTTCCATCCTTGTTGGCATGGCCATGTTCCTGAACTTTGAGCCTGTGATTGTAGCCTTTATGGCAGGGTTTCTGGCCATTGCCATCACTGGATTGATAGATGACATTTATCAGATTCGCGCTTCAGTGAAAATGCTGGGGCAACTGATTGCCTGTCTGCTGTTTATCGAACTCAGCGGCGTGAGCCTCACCTCTTTCGGAGATCTGCTTGGCCTTGGTGATATCTCTTTCTCAGGCCCGCTCTCTTATCTGATCACGCTCTTCTGTATGGTGGGTGTGATCAATGCCTTTAATCTGTCCGATGGTCTGGACGGGCTTGTGGCAGGGATTGTTGTTATTGCCTGTTTCTTTCTCGGCTTTCTTGCCCTTACGGCCCATGCATGGATCGGCCTGAGCATCATCGTGGTGCTTTTTGGAGGCGTGTTGGGCTTTCTGAAGTTTAACAGCTATCCCGCCAGACTGTTTATGGGTGATACGGGAAGTCTGATGCTTGGTTTTTCGATAGCCAGCATAAGCGTTATCCTGGCCTCCTGTGAGTCAAAAGGGATTCAGCCAATCTCCATAGCAATCATATTAGCTCTGCCCATTATTGACACCATCTGGGTGATGACGCGGCGTATCATGCAGGGAAAGAGCCCCATGAGCCCTGACAGGACACACCTGCATCATCGCCTGCTTGCCCTGGGGTTTTCACACCCGGTGGTTGTGACCATTCTCTATGCGTGGCTGGCGATGTTTGGCGCGCTTGCTCTCTCACTCAAAGGCATGCCGGAGTATTGGCAGTTTGGCTTCGCGATCGCTCTCTCCGCAGGGCTCTACTCTCTTCTGACCCTGTGTGAGCGCAGAAACATCTGTATGGTATCGGGTGATTCAAATGGTTCGAATGATCCGAGTGATCTGAACCGGAGGCTGGCCGGTCTGCTTGGGCAGAGTATGAAGCTGTTTCCTTACATCATTGTTCTGGGGCTGCTTCTGCCATTATTGATTGCAGATTCGATTCCGATGAATCTCAGCAGACTGGCACTGGCGCTTGCAGCCTTTGTTGCACTTGCTTTTCCGTGGAGAGATTACCATGAGCATCTGAACATTGTTTATGGCCTCTTCTACCTGTGTGGCTTCACTATTTTGTATGCATGGAACATCTCCACCTACCAGGCTTTTAACCTGCATCAGTACATGTTTCTGTTTGCCGGCCTTCTGCTTGTCTGGGCGTTGTTGAAGGTTAAGTTTAAACGGCACAGTGAAGTGTTCCTCACTTCCAGTTTCGAGTTGCTGTTGATCTTTATTTCATGGTTCATCCCCTTCCTGGTTCTGCCTGCGCTTGAAGTGCCTGACTCTGTGATGCATGCGGCAAAAGCTTCGTGTCTTGTTGCCATTCCACTGCTCATTGCCATGAAGCTGGTGATTAAACGACAGCCGCAGAGGAATAGAGATATGGCGATTGGCTTGATCCTGATGCTCTGTTTTATTGCCTTAAGAGCTTTCCAGAGCTGATGATGGAGAGAAGCGTGCCAGTAGATGCGGCGTTGGAAGTCACTGCGCCTCATACGCCTGCAGGCACGTGTGAAACAGATGCCCGGAATCACCCCTCAGCAAAAGAGGCACAGATCTATGTTCATGGCTTGTTGCATCGATATGAAATTCCATTCAAAAAAGTAATTTTTGTACGACCAATAAGAGTGCTGGCACATGAACTTGGCGAGAGTTCACGCATTCCATACTGTAAAATCGAGCAATCCAGCAATGGAGAATGCTATGTCATTATATCTGAGGATATATTAAAAGAGGAGTGTGAAGGGTTTTTAAGCGGTTTTGGAACGTCGGCAGAGTGGAAATCAGCCATAGCATTTAATCTGCTTATTGAAATTGCACGGTATAAATATCTTCAGTTCAGTCAGAATCGCTGTGAACAGTGGGCTCTGAATGAGTTCTGTTCCGGGCGATTTGACTGAATAAAAAGGTTTTTGAAACACTGCGTGCAATGCCCTGCTCAGGCTGTTTTGCCGGATGGCGGTTTACTGGATAGCAAAGAGCAGGGTTTCAATGGCATCCATATCAACCCGAACTTCTCCCCGGCCTTCTGATGGAAGAAGGATGCCCTCTTTTTTCAGGGCGCTGATGGCGCGGGAGATGGTCTCACGGCTGGTTGAGAGTTGATCAGCGATAAGCTGGTGCGTCTGTAGCTTTACGGCATAGTAGCCATCTTCGTCTTTTGCTCCGAATCGTTTGCAGTAGTCCTGAATATAGTCATAGAGGCGATGTGGCACATCCATGGTACTGATCCGTTCGAGAATCATGGATGTGCGGCGAAGGCGGGATACCACCTCAGTCAGCAGTTTAAGTGCGATCTGTGGCTGATCCAGAAGCAGGTGTTCAAAATCATTCTGGCGAATCTGAGCCAGCCTGGAGTCCTCGAGTGTGCTGACCGTGGCAGAGCGGGGCCGCTTATCAAGCAGGGACATTTCACCGAAGATAGAACCCTCGTGCAGCAGTGAGAGAACCACTTCACGACCATCGGAGGCGTAGTAGGATATTTTGACCGAACCGCTAAGGATTACAAACAGGGCGTTACCGACTTCGCCTTCCTGAACCACAATACTTTTTTTCGGGACACTGCTGGATGAAGCCAGCGCGACGATGGCATCAAGCTCGGAATCATTAAGCTCTGAAAAGAGTGGAGCTTTTCGAAAGAGTTCGCGCATATTTTCTACCCCTGATGATCTCTCAGCAGTGATACTGGCCAAATTGCCACAAGTTTACCAATCAAATGTGGCTTTAGTTGTTCGACAGCCGCATCAATACGCTCTTTTGTGTCGATTGCCTCTACCAGCAGGGGAAGGCTGCTTGAGAGAGAGAGGAATGATGTGGAGTGAATGCCATGTTCACCCAGTCCCTCAATGCCTCTAAGGACTGATACCCCTTTCAGGCCGCACTCCTGGCAGAGTTCAAGGATTGCTTCCACGGCCGGATTGCCATCAATTCTGTCCGATTCGGACAGGTAAATACGCAGACAGGAACCCTCTTGCATAACTTCTCCCATGTTGATCTCCCACATAGATTGTCAGACAGGGTTACGGTAACGCTGCTCAGATGAAAAATCCAGATAGTCAATGCCCCGAAGCCGCGACAGTGTGCTAATTTCAGCATCCATACTCATATTGTTCTATAGTCAGGTTAGTGGAGTCGAAGTGTGGCAAGGAGGCAGTATGCGCTTTTCATTTAAGCCTCTGTTCAAAGAGGGAAGTTTCGATCTTCTTCGAATCAGGCCTGTTAGAGCGTTGCTTCTATGGCACGGGTTTCCTTATGTTTTTCAGGCGCTTATGCTTGCCATGTTTGTTCTCCTTATTGCCCTGGGGTGGGGTGTGTCTGCTCCCGATGGTGTCAGCGATAAACTCTACGCAAAGACAAACCTGGTTACGCTTCTGGTCTGGGGTATCTGGTGGCCCCTGATGGTCTGGCTGGCGGTGCTGCTTGGAAGAGTCTGGTGTATGGTTTGCCCGCTGGAGTTGGTGAGCAATCTAAGTGAGCGTCTTGGGCGCTGGCTGGGTATTCGGCAATTTGAACCTGGAAAATGGCTGCTCTCAGGCGGATTGATTCTCATCTTTTATTTCAGCATCCAGATGCTGATTGCAGGAGCACACCTGCATCGGGTTCCCGGCTACACGGCCATATTTCTGATATTTCTGATCGCAACAGCTATCGTGACAGGTCTTTTTTTTAAACATCGGGCCTATTGCCGGGGGTTCTGCACCGTGGGGCTGCTACTCAATGTTTATGGTCGTGGTGGCATGTTGGCCGTGCGCCCCGAATCACGGCAGGTGTGTGATGATTGCAGTGAAAAGTGGTGCGTGAATGCTGAGAACCGGCATAAGCTGGATGCGCGAAGTTGCCCTACACTGCTGGTACCCAAAGCTCTGGATAGCAGTAAGGACTGCCTCGTCTGTACGCAGTGTATTAAGTCATGTCAGCCAGATAATATGCAACTGCAACTGCGTACGCCCTACTACAGCCATGACACGCGGTACCCAGTGACATCATGGCCCATGCTGTTATTCATCATGCTGCTGTCAGGTTTTGTGGTGTATGAGCTATGTACGGAGTGGAGCGTAACTAAAAATATCTTTCTCTGGCCTGTGAAAATGGTGACGGCAGAGATTGGCTATCCGGCTCTGGGAGGCTGGATCAAAGGTGTCTGGACACTGATGATCTTTCCGCTGCTTCTCTGGACATTTCTCGGCACTGTCACGCTGCTTATGAAAGGCGCACCCAGCCTGATTCAGGCCTGGCGACAGTTAGCCCTGCCGATGGTGGTTGTGATCGCCGCAGGCCATATGGCAAAAGGGATTGCCAAATTCACCTCATGGGGAGGTTTTCTGCCCGGTGCCATACATGAACCTTCAGGAGTCGAAACCATTAAAGCCCTGACATCCGGAGCGGACGTTGTGCCCGCTTCATTGCTGGGTATGCCTTTTGTGGCAGCGGTCAGTCTGACTCTGGTTCTCATGGCGACTCTTTTTTCAGTTCGAGAGGCAAAGCTGGTAGATGCTGATACCTACAGAGCTCAGATTCCCTCAATCCTGATGCTTGCCGGACTGTTTGGCTTTATTATTTCCGGGTGGTTTTAGCGGCACATTATTACGTATGTTCAATGCTGTTTGAAGTGGAAAAGATGGTGCCGGGAGCGGGAGTCGAACCCGCACAGAGATTACTCTCCGAGGGATTTTAAGTCCCTTGTGTCTACCAGTTCCACCATCCCGGCATAGGAATCTACATGGGAGCATGATGCCAAGTCATGCAGACAGGGCAAGAAGATATGTTGGATATTAAAAAATGGAGGCAGGGGCGAGAATCGAACTCGCGAATAAAGGATTTGCAGTCCTCCGCCGTACCACTGAGCCACCCTGCCGTACTAATAAAAAGCCAGTTCAAAAAAAGAGGCCCGAGGGCCCCTTTTAACATGGAGCGGGTAACCGGGTTCGAACCGGTGACCTCGACCTTGGCAAGGTCGCGCTCTACCAGCTGAGCTATACCCGCGAACGCGCCGAATCATGCCCGTCACTGAATAGTTGTCAAGCATTTGTCAGGGGCGATTTTGGCATAATATCGACTTGCATCCCTGCCAGTTTCTGCCACGCTAGCATGATAATATCTTCGGTTTGAAAGATAGTTAAATCAAGAGGCATCCTGCCTCTGATTTAAACGCCAAAGCAAAATTGCGATTTCACTTTGGCTCACCCAGGATTGCAGGAGAGCAATCTTGCACGGGCTTCCGCCCGCAGGGTGCCATACATGGATGCATGGCATGAAAACAGACGGCCAATGCCGTCAATTTTGGCAGCCCATCCATGGGCTGTATAAAAGCAGCGATAAAACCGCTGTTTTCCTAAGGAGTCTGCCTTGATAGCACCGGATAAACGCAAGATTTATGTCCTCGATACCAATGTTCTCATTCACGACCCCCATTCACTGAGCCGTTTTGATGAGCACGATGTTGTTCTTCCCGTTGTGGTGCTGGAAGAGATGGATAAGGTAAAACGGGGTTTTGATGAACTAGCCCGAAATGTGCGTGAGGTCTCCCGCTATCTTGATGAGATCAGTGATGTTGCTGATATGGAGGAGGGGTGTCCACTGCCGGGGGGAGGGCGTCTCTTTTTCCAGGTGAGTCATGATGTTAGCAGCGTGTTGCCGGAATCATTTTCACGTAGTTATGGTGATAACCGGATTCTTTCCGTAACCATGTCGCTGCAGAAGGAGAATCCTGAGCGTGATGTGATTCTGGTCTCCAAAGATATCAACCTGCGTATCAAGGCACGCGCGGTGGGGCTTGTTTCCGAGGACTATCGATCCGATCGGGTGGTTGATGATATTGACCTGCTCTCCAGTGGTCAGGTCAGGGTGGATGATGAAACCTGGGGCGCGATGGCTCAGGAGATGAAGGTGGAGGGGCTTGATCATGGTAATCGCTACACGGTGACATGGCCTGAGGAGCTGCCTCTGCCGTATCTTAACAGTTTTATCCTCCCCCCCGGAGACCGGGAGCTCGCCTATCGCTGTGTGGAAGCCGACCGGGAGAACCGGGTGGTTAAAATGGATGACTCCTACTCATATCGAAGTGAGCGCCATGCTGTATGGGGGGTTCAGGCAAGAAATCTGGAGCAGGATATGGCAATGAATCTGCTGATGGATCCCGAACTTGATATCGTTACCCTGCTGGGGCTTGCCGGCTCCGGTAAGACGCTGTTAGCGCTTGCCTGCGGACTGCATCAGACACTGGATGTGGGTGGCTATGATAAAATCCTGGTGACGCGTGCAACTGTACCGATGGGGCAGGATATCGGCTTTCTCCCGGGAACTGAGCGGGAGAAGATGGAGCCCTGGATGGGTGCAATCACCGATAACCTATCTCACTTGCTGGGCGAAGAGGCGCAGGACCTCGCATCTATACTGGGCGAACATCGTATTGAAATCGCTGCCCTCTCCTTTGCCCGGGGGAGAACTTTTTCACGTACATGGCTGATTGTGGATGAGGCACAGAACCTGACACCGCACCAGATGAAAACCATCGTGACACGCATGGGTGAAGGTTCGAAGATTATTATTCTTGGTAATAATGCGCAGATTGACACCCCGTACCTGACAGCGCACACCAATGGTCTTTCCAAGGTGGCGACACAGTTTTCTGACTGGGCCTATTCAGGCCAGATCACGTTAAAAGAGAGTGAGCGCTCCCGCCTTGCTGCGCATGCAACTGAGGTTTTGTAGATTCGGATCTGTTTTTTAGATCTGATTCAGGCCTTCCATGGCCTTCACCCTACGGGCGGCCTGAAGTCCGTCCAAATCTACTGTCCTGTAGATTTGTGATTCAGGGCATCCATACACTGTTTCAGAACACAAAACCAATCACTTAGTTTTTGATTTTGGTGACCCATCCATGGGTCACATGGATGCACTGACTTTTTCAGAGTCTCCTCAGGGGTTTGGTACTTGCGGCCAGCGGCCACTGTCTGAGATAAACTCGATGTAGGGCTCAACGGGGCGCTCGTAGTCGGCCAACTGTCCCTCCAGCACCTTAATATCCGCATCAGAGATGTCCCGGCCCGCCTCTTCCCGTCGGCCAACCCTTGCTCTCAGTGTCTGTTGGTCAATATCGAGCCAGTAGAAGTGCCATGGCACTCCCCCTCTGTTGCCCAGTGCTGCAGCACGCTCACGGCTCGCCGGATAGAGGAATGTTGCATCAAGAATTACAGAGAAACCGGCCTCAAGCACCTTCTCTGCTGCATCGAACATGGCCTGGTAGGTAAGCCTGTGCATCTCATCACCATACAGAGGCAGATCGGGATGATCTGCAGCTATGCGCTTGCGTGTCGCATCCGAGCGGATGATAACAGCGCTTATATATTGGAGCCCAAGCAGTGCCAGATGGCTTTTTCCGCTGCCTGAGAGCCCGCCTATGATAAACAACTCCGGCTTTTGCCCGGTTGTCAGGTACTCTGCTGCCATGGTGTAGTAGTGGTGGATATCATGGTGCATCGCTTCGGAGGCTTCTTTGCTGAATTCAGGATCACTGCCAGCCTCATTTAACAGCAGGCAGGAGACCTTGCCACGAACGCCTGCTCTGTATGATAGATAGAGGGGAAGGAGCTTCAGCCCGTCGTAATCGCCACTCTGTTCAAGATAACGGGAGAGAAATCGATAGCCGAGGTCGCTTCTGTTTCTGGAATCGCAATCCATAACAAGAAATGCGGTATCACTCATGGTATCGATCATACGGAATTCATCACTGAACTCGATACAGTCAAATGGTGTGGGCTGGTTGTTAAACAGCGTAATATTTTTCAGGTGAAGATCGCCATGGCAGTTTTTTACAAACCGGGCCTGCCTCTGCCTGATCATGGTTTGGAATCTGTCATACCATGCCTGGCTTTTTTTCCTCAGACTGGAGAGCAGAAGAGGGGAGACATCTTGCTTTCCGGCCTGTTCCGCATACTTCAGGCTCGCCTCTATATGGC
This sequence comes from Zetaproteobacteria bacterium, assembly GCA_021545595.1. Lineage (GTDB taxonomy): Bacteria > Pseudomonadota > Zetaproteobacteria > Mariprofundales > Mariprofundaceae > WSZY01. Next base: position 8,384 of record JAJRVG010000026.1, read on the forward strand.
TCTGCAGAAACTCAGGCTCGCCGAAATGCCGGATGTAGGGTGAGCTCTCCGCATGCTGGTGGAAGCAGGCGATAGTTATGGCGAGTTGATCCATCCATGCGGGATCAAATCTTGCTTGCATCAGCCGGGCATCAAAGAGGTCCCTCTGGTCAAAGCGGATCATCTTAACACAGTAGTCAATCGCATTCAGCTGCTGCTTCAGGTCACTGCCCAGTATGTATCTGTCGTTATGCTGGAACAGGGGCAGGAGATCCAGATAGATGTCAGGTGCCAGTCGCCGGTTCAGGTCGAGTTCGTCACTGCACGCCTTGAGCCGTTTTTCAGGGGTGCTGAAATCAAGAAAACCGAGATTCAGAGGCTTTTTTATTTTATAGGCAAAAGCTCCGGCCAGAAAAACCCATGAGATATGGGTCTGCAGCACGGTGATGTCTGAGGTCGGATGGGGATAAAATTCAGGGTTTCCAAAGGCCTGGACGTGTGCCGGTAGCGACTGAAACAGAGCTTTTTCCATATGATGATTATAGACGGTGATGATAGACGATTATAGATGGTATAAGCGGGATAGTATAAGCAGGCTTTTCTCTATTACAAAACACCCCCAATCTACCGACCTTCACTCTTTATTCATTGATTTGGATCAACCACCTGTTTTCCCTTGCGGGGGCTGATTTTCTTTTATATTGTTCCCTTGTCACGACAGGTGAATACTTTTTATATTCACCGTGATTTAGGCCGGAAAAACAGACAGGGAGGTGAGGCATGAACGAACAGGTTCTGGAACAGACCCGGGCACATCAATCTACTCTATCCGCCTATATCTCTACTGCCAAACTCGGCATTGTCGGCCTGACACTTGTGGCAGCCCTGACCGGCATCTATTTTGGTAATCATGGCATTCTACCGGACTGGAGCGTTATTTTCTGGACGTTCCTGACACTGGGGCTGGCAACAGCAGGCTCCTGCATGCTTAACAATGTCTATGATCGTGATATTGACCGTGTGATGAAACGAACCAGTAAACGTGCAATGGCTCTGGATGTTCTGCCAGTTCAGCAGGTAACCATTGTTGCACTCCTGCTCTGTGTCGGCTCTCTCTCTCTGATGGCTTACGTGGTTAATCCGTTGTCTGCCCTGGTGACTGCCGTTGGTGTTGTTGGTTATGTTGTGGTTTATACGATGATGACCAAGCGCACCACACCATGGGCAAATCAGCTGGGTGGAATTGCCGGGGCGGTTCCGCCGATAGTCGGTTATGCAGCTGTAACCGGAGAGATCGGTGCTGCTGCATGGATTCTTTTTGCTATCATGGTGGTCTGGCAACAGCCGCATGCGCTGGCTCTGGCGCTTAAATATCGTAAAGATTATGCGCGGGCCAGTGTTCCCGTTATTCCTGTCGCCTGTGGCGTCTATGCCACAAAGGTTCGTATTGCTATCTATACAGCTGTTCTTGTTCCAGTCGCGACGCTGCCTTACCTCTTCGGGATGGCCGGCGTTTACTATCTGGCTGCTTCGATTGCTCTCAGTGCCATATTCCTGTTTACGGCCATACGTTTTCTCCTCTCAGAGCGTGATTGTGATATGCGTGTGTTCGCCTTCTCACTGGTCTATTTTGTTCTTCTGTTTAGTACGCTGGTGGTCGACGCGATCCACTGAGTTTTTGAAGCAACCAGCTTCTCTGCCACTGTTAGTACGATAAAAAATATGCTTGTCCCATCTCTCACAAAAGCGGAAACCTGTCCGCCCGAATTGTGGCAATCCACCTATGGGGTGTAAGAATATTCTGAATTTTCAGAGCATTGTTAAATATAACCCCAGGTGATTTACTGTTGATTCGATAGTTGAGGCTATCTATCAGTCACTCTGGAAATGCCAAGCTGATACTCCGTAACCCCGTCGTGCTGGTAGATCTCAAGCGCGGGCAGTGAAAGTCTGTAGCCATACTTTTCGGCCCACGCTTTCATGGCCTGATAGCCCCTGTATGATCCTGTTATTGCACCACCTCTGAATGTGGCGATCAGCACCTCCCGCTCCGGCAGAGTTTCAGACTCAAGCGGGGCAGGCACATGGGCACGACTGGAAATCAGATATCCAACTTTGCTACGACGCTTGCTTGCATGAACACTGTTTCCATCCATCAGCAGAACGCATGGAATTTCAGGCTCAATGTTGGCTTGACGAAGATCTCTCGCAACCTTTTCAAATATCCCGTTAATATTGTCGTAGGAGCCGACATTCAATATGTAGGCTATGTGATAGGGTGCCGACATACCCATTTTCAGCTCTGTCTGAGCGAATGTTCTGAGATACCACATCGCTACAGCACTTCCCATGATGGTCATCAACAGAGCAATAATGATAGCAATAATGAAGCTGTTTGGCGGGCTTAAATCCAGTTTTTGAGGCATCTGTTTGTAGGCTCCAGATTTGAAATGGGAGGGTTCACACCCCTGTTTCCTGAATATAGCAGATCAACTCCGGCTGCGCCTGTTC
>JAJRVG010000027.1 GCA_021545595.1 Zetaproteobacteria bacterium
ATCTGCATCAAGGGCTTCCAGCGCCATTTCAAGACTAGAGCAGACTGTTGGAATCTTCTTACCCTCTTCCGGTGGAAGATCATACAGGTTCTTATCTGCAGCTTCGCCCGGATCGATCTTGTTCGCAACACCATCAAGGCCAGCCATCATCATGGCAGTGAACGCCAGATAAGGGTTGGCACTGCAATCAGGGAACCGGACTTCGATACGGCGAGCCGGATCAGAGTTTACAGCCGGGATGCGGATCGAGGCTGAACGGTTGCGGTTTGAGTAAGCCAGCATCACTGGCGCTTCAAAGCCCGGAACAAGTCTCTTATACGAGTTGGTAGAAGAGTTGGTAAATGCATTCAATGCACGTGCGTGTTTGATGATGCCACCGATATACCACAGTGCTTCTTGAGACAGATTCGCATACTTATCGCCTGCAAAGAGGTTTTTACCATCTTTCCACAAAGACTGATGAACATGCATGGCCGTGCCGTTGTCATTGTAGATCGGCTTAGGCATAAATGTTGCAGTCTTACCGTGTGCGTGTGCCACGTTGTGAACTACATACTTGTACCACTGAGCCTTGTCTGCCTGCTCAATCAATTCACCGAACTTCATCGCCAGTTCGCACTGACCAGCCGTTGCCACTTCATGGTGGTGACACTCCATGTGGATGCCAAGATCAGTCATGACCAGAGACATGTCGTTACGAATTTCATGCAGGGAATCAACCGGAGGAACCGGGAAATAACCACCCTTCACACCCGGGCGATGACCATAGTTGCGCATCATGCCTTCGGAGGTATCCGCGAAGTTTTTGCCGGAATTCCATGCAGCCTCTTCAGACTCGATCTGGTAGCCGCAACTGCCCATCTCGTTGTTCCAGGTCACACCGTCAAAGACGAAAAACTCCAGCTCAGGGCCGAAGTATGCTGTATCAGCAATGCCTGCAGAGCGGATGTAGTTCAGGGCGCGCTGCGCAACCTGACGTGGGCAGCGGTTGTAATCCTGACCAGAGATCGGATCAACCACCTGAGCAACCAGCACCAGTGTGCAGGCTTCAAAGAATGGATCGATATTTGCGCTTTCCGGATCCGGAATCAGAGCCATATCTGAATTATTGATATCACACCAGCCGGCTACGGATGATCCGTCGAAGGCAAAGCCATCTTCGAAACTATCTTCACTCAGCTCATGGATTGGAAATGTTACGTGCTGCCATTTGCCGCGTGTGTCGGTAAAACGAACATCAACAAATTCGCACTCGTTCTCTTCGATCAGATCGAAGACTTTTTTGATTGCGTCACTCACAGTTGTCTCCTGTTAAATAATTGGAAATTTAATATAGACCCATCCATATTTTTGAAGAGGGCAGACTTGCACAAGACGATAGAGTTGGCAATAAGGCCACAACAGACACTCCGGCCTCTATCTATGTCTCATGGAATGCATGTGTAATGGGGTAGCGCCGATCACGGCCAAATGCACGCCTTGTAATCTTCACACCCGGCGGTGCCTGACGCCGTTTATATTCAGCCGCATGCAACATCCCCACCACACGCTGAACCTCCTCTCTCTCAAACCCCTGTGATACAATCTCATCAACCGAGAGCCGATCTTCAATGGTACCCTTCAGAATGGCATCGAGTTCGCCATAGTCCGGTAGTGAATCGGAATCCTTCTGATCGGGCCTGAGCTCTGCAGAGGGAGGTTTATCAATACTGTTTTGCGGAATTATCTCGCATTCCCGATTCATATAGCCTGCCAGAGCAAATACACCGGTTTTATAGACATCTTTCAGCACTGCAAAGCCACCAGCCATATCCCCGTAAAGTGTGGCATAACCGACTGCCATCTCCGATTTGTTGCCGGTGGTCAGTAGCATACGCCCACTCTTGTTGGAGACTGCCATCAACAGTACGCCGCGAATCCGAGCCTGAATATTCTCTTCGGTAACATCCGGGTCAGAGAGCCCCCACGTTGAAAATACATTTGCAAGCTCAGCTTCCACTGCATCCACGGGCACAGCGATCGGAAATGTTACCGATTCGATGCCCAGATTCGAAACCAGCGCTTCGGCATCTGTGATTGAGTGCTCACTGGAGACTTTCGACGGCAACAATACGCCCAACACATTCTCCGCTCCCAGTGCCTCCACTGCGATTACAGCGGTAACAGCGGAATCAATACCACCGGAGAGGCCGATCACCACCTGCTGACAGCCATTCCTCTGTACATAGTCACTTACACCCAGTACCAGTGCATCATGAATCTGCGCAATCGTTGATGGAACAGGGGTGACAGATGATTGGCCTGCCTGCTCCAGATCGACAATCGGCAGTGCTGTTTCAAAAAGAGGAGCCCGAACCAGCAACTCTCCTGCCGCATCAACCACATGAGAACCACCATCAAAGACCACCTCATCCTGCCCACCTGTCGGATTCACATAAACCACAGGGGCAGCAAACTGCCTGGCACGGCCGCGTATCAGGGCTTCACGTTCTATCTGCTTGTCGATATGGAAAGGTGATGCATTAAGGTTCAGCCATACATCAGCCGTCAGCCCAGCCTGTCCCTTTGCCAGCGAGTCACTCCAGATATCTTCACAGATTCCAATGCCAACCTTCCATCCATCAATATCGAAGACAACCTCATTGCCACTACCGGGGATAAAATAACGCAACTCATCAAAAACACCGTAATTGGGCAGGCACTGCTTATCACAGATACCGATCAGTGAGCCTTTCCGTGCAATGAAGGCACTGTTCATCAACCCGGTTCTATCGCCGCCGGCAACGCGCCGGGGTGCACCAAAGACGACAGCACAATCACCACTGGCCGCAACAATCTCATCTACGGCGAACTCCACCGCCTCCATAAACGAGGGCCGGAGCAGCAGATCTTCCGGCGGATAGCCGGTAACAGCAAGTTCAGGAAAGACAATCAGATCACACGATCTGTTTTCAGCCCTGCTGGCTGCATCAATCATCAACTCAATGTTGCCAGTGATATCGCCCACTCTGGGAGCAATCTGTGCCAGCATGATTTTCATCTACTCTCCTTGCCCATCTCTCTACTCACTCTCCGAATAAACATGGCATCACCATAGGAGTAGAAGCGGTATCCCTGCTCTATGGCATATTCATATGCAGCCATCATACGCCTGCGCCCCGCCAATGCACTCACCAGCATCAGCAGTGTCGATTTTGGCAGGTGGAAGTTGGTCAACAGCGCATCCACTATGTTAAATTCATAACCCGGATAGATGAAGATATCCGTTCGCCCTGAACCTGCTTTAACGCCACCGCCATCAAAAGCAGCTTCCAGCGTACGTAGTGATGTCGTTCCGACAGCCACCACCCGCCTCCCTTCACGCCTGGCCCGGTTGACCTTCTCAGCCGCAGCGTCAGAAATATGGTAGGCCTCTTCATGCATCACATGCTCATGGACACTCTCCACCTGTACCGGCTGAAAGGTTCCGGGGCCGACATGCAGCGTGACATGCAC
>JAJRVG010000028.1 GCA_021545595.1 Zetaproteobacteria bacterium
CAGGCCGCATCGTAGATTGCCCTGCCGGTGGTTTTTCCCTGCACAGGGTCAAAATGACAGGCTGCACACTTGCCATCAAAAAGACCGTGTCCCTTCCGGACAAGGTGCGGGTTCCCGGTCACCTTCAGCTTCACAATGGCTTTTGCAACATGGCCCAGCGAATCGGTAACGCGAATCTCTTTCTTCACTTCACCCTGCTTAATCGTGCTATCAATAATCACTTCCAGCTCCGTAAAAGCCCCCGGAGCCAGAACCCTGCTTTCAGGCTCCGCCGCTGTGCAGCCACATGAAGTCTGCACATCGACAATGGTAATCACGGCATCACTGTTGTTACGGATAAACAGCGTACCCCTGGCCTCTTCACCCTCTTTCACCGAGCCCATATCCAGCACTTCCGGCTGCAAGTGCAGCAAAGGCAAGCCCCCCGCATAGGTAGAAAAACCGATCATCAGGCTTAATAAAACAAAAACAGACTTCACGGACGCTCCAGCCATGGACGCAGGCCGTCTGGCAACGGGATTTCACCATGCATCATAGCGAGCAGTTCGGGGGTGTCAGTCGCAATAATTGCCTCCACCAGTGCAACGGTTTCACTATCGCCCTCTTCAAGGGCCTTTTCCAGCGGTGAGAGCCACTCGTCCAGCTCCAGCATCCCCTGCCGGTTCAGCCGATAACGCAGCCTGCGAATGTCACTCTCATCTGCCATTCGGAAATGGTGGGGCAGAGCATCTCTTTTTTTGGGTTCGCAGAGTCAATTTTGAGGCGTTCCTGAATCTCTTGGTTCATCAAGATCAGGTGCGTCATCAACTACGCCAGTGTCTCTCCATTCAGCCAAATAAGTCATTGAGATACAATTATATTCAATCTTGACCCAATAAGCAGAAAGGAAGGATGCTGTAGAAAGAAGAAACGTTCCATACGTGAGAACAATCTCTGATGATGCTGTTAATGCAATTGCCAAGACAATAACAGAAGTTGCGAGAGAGGTAAGAGCGAGCATTAGCCTTGCAAGATGTCTGGATAAAAAAGTGACTATCTTTCGATTCGTTTTATCAAGTGTGATAAAGGCATAAGAATATCCACTCCTATAGCTATGCCATAGATGCAACTTCAATAAATACCAATAAGGCTTAAGGAGGAGGGGTTTTATTGGAGGGCCCAAATATTTAAGAAATGCAACTGCAAAAAGGCTTCCTGAAGCACCAAGAAGAATAATTCCAAAAATGGATGTCTTTAACCATTCAGCAATAGCAACCAGATCCATATTTCAATTCCTCTCTTTAACTGTCTAATTTAAATGATTACATACGCACCAAATCAGACCTTATTTTGCGTCTTTACGATTTACGGGCCAGCAGTGTCCGTTTGATGTGATCAATCGCTTTGGTGGGGTTCAAATCTTTGGGGCAGCACTCCATACAGTTCATAATCTGATGGCAGCGGTAGAGCTTAAACGCATCCTCAAGCTGATCCAGACGTTCTCCTGCCATCTCGTCGCGGGAGTCTCTGATCCATCGATCTGCCTGAAGCAGTGCTGCCGGGCCGAGGAAGCGATCACCATTCCACCACCATGAGGGGCAGGAGGTGGTACAGCAACCGCAGAGGACGCACTCATACGAACCATCAATCTCAGCCCTATCCTCAGGCGTCTGTAGCCGCTCATGCTCCGGCACCGGCGTCTCACTCTGTAGCCACGGGCGAATGGAACGATACTGATCAAAGAAGTGCTCCATATCGACAACCAGATCACGGATCACACCCATGCTCGGCAGAGGCCTTATCTTGATCGGCTGTTTCAGGCCTGCAATGGGCGTAATGCAGGCCAGTCCATTCACACCATTGATATTCATGCCATCGGAGCCGCAAACACCCTCACCACATGAGCGGCGATAGGTGAGCGTGCCATCAAGGTTCCACTTAATATGATTCAGTGCATCAAGAAGCTTCATGCCCGGTTTGGTCAGGGGCACTTCAAACGACTGCATGGTCGGCTCGCCACCCTTTTCAGGGTCGTAGCGATAGATTTGAAGATGAATCATATCACTCACGATGCCCACCCCTGACAAACGAATCGTCATTCTCGCGAAAGCGGGAATCCACTCTGTTCACCATCAACATGGATACTCGATCAAGCCGGGTATGGCGAGGTAAATGGGATGGAAAGAGCAAGATGCACATAACTAATACACCCGCTTTTTAGGAGGGAAAGAGTCTACTGACATAGGCACAGTACGAACCGGCTTATAATCGAGCTTAACCCCATTCTCACCAATTGATGCCAGTGTATGCTTCATCCACTGCTCATCATCGCGTTCGGGATAATCATCGCGGGCATGTGCGCCTCTGGATTCAGTTCTCGCCAGCGCACCGGAGGCGGCAGCCCGTGCCAGCCCCATCAGGTTCTCCAATTCCAGCGCCTCAACCAGTTCCGTGTTAAACACCCTGCCCCTGTCTTTAATGGATGCAGATGAAAGGCTGGCTGCCGTCCTCTCCAGATGCTCTACACCCTCGGCCATCACCGCTTCATTGCGATAGACACTGCAGTGCTCCTGCATGATCCGCTCCATCTCATCCCGAATCCCGGAAATCCTGACCGAATCATCCTGTTCAGGGGCCCCTGACAGCCAGCGCTCTACACGCGCCACACCACTCTTCCAGCAATCCGGATCAAGCTTGGGGTGGTACTGCTTCTCACCAAGATGTTTGAGCACCTGATCGCCACAGGCCCGTCCAAAGACGATAATCTCCAGCAGTGAGTTGCCGCCGAGCCTGTTGGCTCCATGCACCGATGCACAGGCCGCCTCCCCGATTGCGTAGAGGCTCTCCATCACCCTCTCTTTCTCATCGCCATCGGCATAGACCACTTCACCAAAGCGATTGGTGGGAACACCGCCCATCGTATAATGTGCCGTCGGCAACACAGGAATCGGTTCTTTGGTGCAATCCACATCAGCAAAACGAAGTGCCAGCTCGTGGATATTGGGAAGACGCTTCATAATCAGCTCTGCACCGAGATGATCCAGCTTCAGCAAAATATGGTCTTTGTTCGGGCCGCAGCCACGCCCTTCGCGAATCTCCACGGCAATGGCTCTGGAGACAACATCCCTGCTGGCAAGGTCTTTGGCGGTCGGAGCGTAGCGTTCCATAAAGCGTTCGCCCTCACCATTGAGCAGATAACCACCCTCTCCCCGAACTGCCTCTGTAATCAGGGGGCCGACTCCAGCAATGCCTGTGGGGTGAAACTGGAAGAACTCCATATCTTCGACCGGGAGCCCGGCGTCCAGAACAAGTGCGCCGCCATCACCGGTACAGATATGTGCATTGGTGGTCATCTGAAAAATACGGCCGGCACCACCGGTTGCCAGAATCACAGCCTTGGCCTGAAACAGATGATAGCGCCCTTCAGCAATATCCCATGCCATCACGCCCTGGCATCCGTTATCGTCCATCATCAGATCAAGCGCAAAAAACTCATCATAGAAGTGTGTGCCTGCACGGAGATTCTGCTGATACATGGTATGCAAAATGGCATGCCCTGTCCTGTCAGCAGCCGCACAGGTACGTGATGCCTGCCCACCCTCACCAAACTCCCGGGACTGCCCGCCAAACGGGCGTTGATAAATGGTGCCATTATCAAGGCGTGAGAACGGTACACCCTGATGCTCAAGCTCACGCACCATCCGCGGTGCGGCACGGCACATATATTCAATGGCATCCTGATCACCGAGATAATCCGAACCTTTCACCGTGTCATACATATGCCAGTGCCAGTGATCGGAGCTGACATTACCAAGTGCAGCATTCATGCCACCCTGAGCCGCAACGGTATGCGAGCGTGTCGGCAGCACCTTGCTGACCACTGCAACACGGCAGTTCGCGTCAGCGAGCTGCAGGGCACAGCGAAGTCCGGCACCACCGGCTCCAATGATCACGACATCATGAAAGTGATGTTCAACCTTGTCTGTTGAAAGGTATGCCATTAGATGACTCCGCAGAACGATGATTCTGTTTTTTCAAATATCAAGGCGCATCGCATGAAATCTACCGGTGGGAGCAGATGAGTGTGATGCAACGCTGAGATGTGGGAAAAAAAGTCCATCGCTAGCCTCCCCAGGCCCAGACCAGAGCCAGCCACCATATGCCTGCCGTGGCCATCGCAACAAGCATCGTTCCAATCAGCAGAACACGCAACATCGGAGGGTGAACATAGTCCTCAAGAATTGTCTTCAGGCCAATGTAGGCATGAACAACGATAGCAATAATCAGCAGTGTATGAAAAAGCCGGGAGAGAAAATGATCCAGCAGATCAAGAAGGGCAAACTGGTTCAGCGCCCCTGAGTAGACTCCCCACAACAGTAGAAACGGCAGCGGAAGAGTAACAAGCAGCAGCACTGCGGAGAGACGCTGCCAGTACCAGTCGCTCAATCCATTATGCGCTGTTCCTGTATCCTTCCGGATCACCATAGCAGCCACCCGAAGAACAGGGCTGCAAGCAGGGCTATGAAAAGCACAATGCGGGCACTCAACCGCATCATCTGCTGTGACTCGCACCAGCCTGCATCCAGAGTCAGAAAACGTATGCCATTACAGAAATGATAGACTACTGCAATGTCGGCTATCCAAAGGGCCAGCCTGCCGACGGGTGAGTGAAGCAGGACTACTGCCTGGTCAAAATCCTCTGGTGTGCCGGTCATGCCGTGCAGCACCCATAGATAGAATGGTACAAACAGAATAAGGGCCATACCACTGGCTCGATGGGCAATGCTTGCAATCATGGGGATATGCCAGCGATAAATCGAAAGCCTCGGTGACATGGGCGCAGGAGGATACGTTCGATTGCTGCCTTTATGTTGCATATGCTCCTCTATTACATAACAAAACTGATACTGGATGAAGTATAGTCACACCAAAGAGTAATTGCTTACATCCTGATTTCAGACCACTAACACCCAAACTCCCGAACAAGCCTCGCAATAACCGTTTCCATCTGCCCGGCACGATGCCACTCCCGCTCTTCACCGGCAAGTGCATGCAGCCCGACCGCTGCAGGAAGCGCAACATCAGGGGCAATGCCACGAGCCAGAAGGCCCCCGATAAGGCCTGATAGCACATCTCCTGTTCCAGCCACTGCAAGCCTGGATGAACCGAAAGAGGTAAGCCACACATGCTGCTCAGGTGAAACCACCAGCGTCTGCGCACCTTTCAGAACAACCCATGTCCTATATCTACTCACCAGAGCCAGTGCGGCGGCCAGACGATCCTGTTGAATCTCGCCGGTTGCAACACCCAGCAGTCGTCCGGCTTCACCCGGATGCGGGGTTAAAACCGTTATACTACCCCGCGACTGCAACATTGAAGCAAGCTTCGAGTCATCAGCCAGTATATTCAGGGCATCTGCATCCAATACAAGTGTTGCCCCGGCGGAAAGCAGCTCTGCCAGCTCTTTTGAACTCTCTCTGCCCCAACCCGGTCCGGCCACAACAGTATCTGCACGCTGCCATGGTACATCTTCCTGAGGGTGAACCATCACCTCCAGACTTGATGCCGCCAGAATCGGATAGACATCGCGTGGACAGGCAATGCTGATCAGCCCCGTACCTATGGCCTGTGCACCTTTTGCTGCAAGCCGGGGGGCTCCCGTGTATCCCTGAGAGCCGCCAAATATCCAAAGCTCTCCAAAATCCCCTTTATGCGAATCCTCTTTTCGTGGTGGAAAAGCCTGCCTGATCAGCCGTCGATCAACTATCCGGGCATAACAGACCGGAGCTGAGCAGTCAGCCTGAACTTCTCTTAACGTTTCATCCGAAATTCCAATCGGGGCCGAAGGCAACAGTGTTCCGGCATAATGATACCCGTCATTGAGCCAGTGCCCCCATTTGCAGGCCGAAATGGGTAGTGTAAAATCAGCCTCCACAGCGATTCCGAGCACTTCACCACTATCCCCATGAATACCGCTGGCGATATCAACAGCGAACACATCCCTGTCGCTCTCATTGATTGCAGCGACCACCTCTGCAAACCACCCATCCAGAGGCCTTGTCAAACCTGTGCCGAAAATTGCATCGACAATAATTGCAGAGCGGCTCAACCACACCTTCAGTCTGGCCAGGTCATCATCTGCAGTAGCAGGCCTGATCTTAACTCCGGCTCTGCGGCAAGTATCCAGCATAGCAGCAGCATCACCTTTGATCTCATCAGGCTGAACAAGGGGGATCACAGTAACCGGGATATGCTTTCTACGCAGCAGGCTGGCAGCCATAAAACCATCTCCACCATTATTGCCGGGGCCAACGACGACGACGACACGCCCCCCATCCCGGCTACAACGGATCAGCGATTGAGCAATCGCAGCACCTGCCCTCTCCATCAAACCTATGCCTGACAAGTCACCCTTCTCAATAGTTATCTGATCAGCCATGCGCATCTGAGCATTTGTCAGGATCAGATCACTGCTTCCAGCTGCACTATCAGACATATGGCCTCCATCAAAGATCGAGTCTAGCATATCGCCGATGCAAACTGGCGACATCTGTTCAGCGACTGAGCGTATCCTCAAACTTCGCAACTATCCATGCAAACAACCCTACCTCCTTGCCGCACTTGAGGATCTGCAGGCCCATTTTGGCTTTCTTCCTCAAGCGGCAGTGGCAGTGGTAGCGAGCCATTTCGGCCAGAAGCTGGGCTTAGATAGCGAGTTCTCCGCTCTGTTTCACTCCAGGCCTGATAACCCACACGCTGTCAAAATCTGTACCGGTCCACTTTGCAGCAGAGCTGGAAGCGGTGACCTGATCACCACACTTGAAGCGACTCCCGATATTGCTATCGAAACAAGGCACTGTCTGGGAGTCTGCAGCCGGGCCCCTGCCGCAACATTGAATGGAGAGACCATTTCACGGGCATCTGCTGATAAAATATTCAGCCGACTCAAGGCCGGTGACAGGGTGGAAAGAGAGGGTGGAGAAAGTATCTCCTGAAGCTAACCGGACCGGTGATCCACCCACACGGGAATCCGGTGTGAAACCTGTTTTAGCTGCCTGCGATGTTCCAGCCAGTTCCCGTCATAACGCGCAAGCTGCGCCCAGAAGGCCCGTGAATGATTCATCTCTTTAAGATGCACCAGTTCGTGAACCATCACGTAACGCATCAATGGTTGAGGAAAAAAAAGAAGCCTGGCATTGAGGCTGATAGTTTTTTTCCTGGAACAGCTTCCCCAGCAATGCTTTTGCAACCGTACTGAAGCCCGACGATAATTCAGGCCCAACCGCCTGCTTTCAGCTTCCAGGATGGGGAGAAGCAGGGCCTTTCCCTTTCGTTTCAACCAACGCTGGAGCGCCATATTCAGTTTCAAAGAGTCATCCACACAACCGGAGATACGCAACTCCGACCCTCTATCACTGATGCGCACCTGTGACGAGTCCGTCCTGTGGTAGATGATAGAAAAATCGAGCTCAACCGACTCAAAACCGATCCGCTCCGGCCTGCTATTTTGGCACTTATCCTCCTCCAGCGGTGCATAGGCACGGAACCTGTTAAGCGTGCGGGTAAGCCAGGGCTCTTTCTCTCTAAGCAGTGCTTTGGCGTGCATGGCATGAACACCCTGAGGCAGGACAACTTCAACACTCATGTCAGGGCGAACCACGATACGTGCGTAGCGTGCCCGCCCGGAAACACGAACAGTGTAGTCCAGCCCCTCTAACATGAAAAACAGTTCATGGCTTCAGATATTTGAGCATCAGCTTCAGGGAGATTCCTCTGGGAACGATCTTCTGCAGCAGCCAAAGCAGCTGGTGCCTGAATCCGGGCACGCAATAGCCACCCCCCTGCCGCAATCTGTTCAGGGATGCTGCCACAACCACCTCGGCAGAGGCGCGGAAAATGCTTCCCTTACTATCAGGCATGCCTGAGACATCACGAGACCCGGTTGGTGAGGGGCCGGGAACCAGTGTCACCACCCGTACCTTCCCATCCAGCTCGGTTCGCACTGCCTCGCTCCAACAGGTCAGGCCCGCCTTCGCAGCAGCATAACTGCTCATGTAGGGGAGTGGCGTCTCCCCTGCCAGTGAGGAGACGTTGATGATAAAACCCCGGTTTCTGATCAGGCCGGGCAGCAGGGCGTGAGTTATAGCCACCGGCGCAACCAGATCGGTACGCAGCACATCAAGCTGAACCACATCTTCACACTGTTCAAATCTTCCCCACACACCAAAGCCAGCGTTGTTAATCAGGCCGGTCAGATCGTCTTCGCTGCTTAATACCTCAATAAAACCTTCAACACCCTTCCTCCGGGAGAGATCGGCAATAATCGTACGATGGCGCTCAGGATGTTTTAGAACATCCAGCGTCAGTTGCAGACGAACCGCATCCCTTGCGTGCAGAATAAGCCGACATCCCGTTGACTCCAGCTGCCTGGCAAACTCATAACCGAAACCGCCCGAGGCTCCGGTAATCAGTATACTCTTTTCAGCCACCCTGCAGCCTCTGAATCGGCTGCATCAGACGCACCCTTTCCGAGAATGTGGCGATCTCTCTTATACCACACATCTCCAGCATACTCAGGCATGCATTCATGGCATGCCCAACCTCTCCGGGAGCATGGGCATCCGAGCCAAAGCTGACCGGAACCCCAAGCTCGGCTGCACGCGCAATGATGCGCACATGGGGGTAAACCTCAGCAACGGGTTTCCTGAGGCCTGCGGAACTGATTTCAAGCGCAACATCCGCCTCTTTCACAGCATCAAGCATCGCCTCTTCGGCATCATGAACTTTCTGACTATCCAACACTGGTCGATGACCGAATTTTTTAATCAGATCCGGATGCCCGATAATGTCGAACAACCCGGATCGGGCTGAATTGGCCACAAGTTCGTAGTAGGCCACGTAGGCAGTCTCAACATCCCGGGTATCCCACCGGCCGAGCTCATCCGGATTATCAAAAGCCCAATCACCGATATAGTGAACCGAGCCGATCACATAATCCCACGCATTCGAACCG
>JAJRVG010000029.1 GCA_021545595.1 Zetaproteobacteria bacterium
GAGGCCTGAGGGACGATTACGAATAGCAGCAGCAGATGCGCCGATATTTTTAAGCTCGCGAACCAGCGCCATGGTATTCGGGTAGGTCAGTGTGAAGAGGTCGGCATCTGTTACCGGGAGCTCTACGGCAAGATTCATCAGCGCGTCACCAAGCGAGGTGATATCCGGAAACGGAAGGACAAGCCCTGCGCGCTCATTGGATATCTCTGCCAGCGACTGCCTGAGTTCTGAAAGCGTGCGGCGGCCAAAGGTTGAAAAGAGAATCAGTCCACCGGGAGCAAGTACCCGGCGCATCTCCTGCATCATCGCTGTGGGGTCGCTCACCCACTGCATGGTAAGGCTGGAACAGACAAGATCAAAACTGCCGTCAGAGAATGGGAGAAGGCAACCATCGGAGACAACATGGTGCCGTTTTCCATGCCAGGGCATGCGCCTGCTATATGCTTGGTCTGTATGCCTCACCATGCTTTCGGAGAGGTCGAGTGCGGTGATATCCGCCTTTTTGAATTTAGCATGCAGCAGTCGTGTGAAATGGCCGGTGCCGCAGCCAATATCAAGAATGTGGCGGGGATTAATTTTAGTAAACTCAAGATGCTGCAGCAGCCTGTTGGCCACCTCGCGCTGCAGTACAGCATGCTCATCATATGTTTCGACAGCACTCGAAAATGCCTGCCTCACCCGCCTGCTGCTGATATGGGTTCTCTTTATCTCTTGTGACACCATGCCTCCAGGGCTTCATTAAAAACAGTACTATGCGACAGAAAGGGTGCATGACCGCAGTGGCTGAACGAATGCCAGTGGCTGTCTGCCAGACTCTCTGCAAGATAACGCCCGGCGCTAACGGGGATGATGGCATCCTTCTCTCCATGCATCACCAGTGCCGGTTGCTGAATCTGGCCCAACTGATGACGCAGATCATACTTCTGCAGCTGTTCCAGACCCCTTCTCAGCCCGGCTTCGGATGGTGGGTTGGCTCTGTCGACGGCCATGCGTGCGATACCGTTGTATGCCTGCCGGGCAATGTCATCCCCCTGAAACATTAGTGCAAAGAAGCGGCTCATGGTCTTTGCAGGGTTCGTTTCTATACCGCTTCTGAATGCCTGAAACAGTTCATCACTACAGCCATGCTTCCACCCCTCTTTTGAACAGAAACTCGGGGTTGTCGAGACCAGAACCAGTGCCGCTACCTTTTCAGGCTGTTTCAGGGCTATTTTCATAGCAAGCATGCCGCCCAGTGACCATCCGATAACCGTGCATGGCGATTCGGGCAACTGTTCGGCAATGGATGTGATCCAGTCGGACGCATCTTCCCTGCCACCATGGCCTGGCAGATTTAGAAAAGTGGCATCCGGGAAGATACCCTGCTGTTTCTGCCAGATCTGTCTGGACTGGCCCCAGCCATGTAGAAAAACCATGGGCAGGCTCATACAAGACTCTCCAGAGCACCGACCAGCCGAGTAATCTCCTGAGGGGTATGGGCAGCTGAAATCGTGATGCGAAGCCTTGCAGTTCCTTCAGGCACAGTCGGTGGACGAATGGCGGGGACAAAAAAGCCAAGCCTCTTCAACTGTTCAGCCATTGCCAGTGCATGCTCATCTTTACCAACAACAAGCGGTTGAATCGGGGTATCCGATGGCATCAGGGGAAGCCCGGATGCAAGTTCCCGGAACAGCTTAAGATTTCCACACAGTTTCTCAACCAGCGTTCCCTGTCGAATCAGCTCCAGTGCGACCAGTGCTGCTGCGGGGAGGGCGGTGGGAAGAGCCGTGGAGTAGATCAGTGTTCGCATACGCTGGCGCAGCCCCTCAATCATTTCACCCGAGCCGAGAATAAAGGCACCGTAAGATCCGAATGCCTTGCCCAGCGTGCCAACCTCAATCAGGCGTGAGTTGCCGGTGATATCAGCCATGGCGCTCAGGCCACGCCCTTCAGGGCCGACAGTACCGGTGCCATGCGCATCATCAATGATGAGAAGGGTATCGGATGCCTCGGCCAGACTCATCATCTGCTTCAGATCTGCCGTGTCACCATCCATGCTGAAGAGACCATCGCTGACAATGATCCGATGTTCAGCCGGATATCTCTTCAACATAGTTGCAAGCTGATCCATGTCGAGGTGGCTGAAGCGGTGGCAATGGGCACCACTGAGTCGCACACCATCAACCAGAGAGGCGTGGTTCAGCCTGTCGGCAAAGACGTGCGTGTGCCTGTCGGCCAGGGCTTGTAGCAGGCCGATATTGGCAAGCATCCCGGAACCAAGCAGCAGGCAATCCTCAAAACCCTTCCATTCGGCCAGCTCCCTCTCCAACTGGTGAATGAGCGGGTCATCACCCGAAATAAGGCGTGATGCGCCGCTTCCCAGCCCATACTCTGCAATCGCGTCGCAGGCCGCCTGCATTACGGCAGGGTGTGTTGCCAGCCCAAGATAGTCATTGGATGCAAAGTTGAGCATCTGCTTACCACTGATCTCTATGAATATGCCATGACGCCGGGATCGAAGCAGGCTTCGCCTTCGTGAAGAGGGGGTCGGTTTGAACCAATTGCGACTATCCGTCATCTGCGGCATGCTCTTTGCTATGAGAGTGCTGTCAACCAAAGCCCCGATTTGGGTAAACCAGTGTCGGCGGAAGCTGTTTCCTCCGGGCTGCCTTTTTTGTCACCAGCCCCTGCATGAGGAGTCACACTGCTGCCGGGATTGTCTTGAAAAGATCGAGACACTGGGCCCTTCATATTGCCATGTTTGTGGCATACCGATGGCTGAATCCCTCGCTCCGGGCCCGTGCGGGAAGTGCCTTACCACACCGCCTGCACAGGTAAATACCGTAAGCCTGTTTGCCTACAGGGGAGGGGTGCGGGAGGCACTGCTACGCTGGAAGCTTGGCGGTGATGATGCAGCCATTCGCTGGCTGCTAAATGTAGCGGAGAACAGATTAACGGAACTCTTTAAGCCCGAAGACCTGCTTCTTCCGGTCCCTATGCCGCTCTCCCGCATGCGAAAAAGTGGCCAGCACCATGCCGCCGATCTCTGCCGGATGATTGCTCAGGTTACGGGCTCAACGTGGGATTGGAGAGTTTTGAGGCGCAGAGGCGTGCAGGTGCGGCAATCTGCACTCTCCGGTGTTGCACGAAGAAAAAATCTTCGTAAGAGTTTTCATGTTGACAGAGACTACCTGGAGTCGGTCGGATTGAAAAAGGGCATGGCAGGCAAACTCTGGGTTGTGGATGATATTGTGACCACCGGTGCTACGTTTCACCATGCAGCAAAGGCTTTAAGGCTACTTAAGAAGCCTGTTTACGCCTTTTCGCTGGCACGAACACTGTTGAATGAATAAAGAAGAGAATAAGGAAGAAACATGGCAACAATTGAACTCTATTCCGGAGGCTTCTGCCCCTACTGTATAAGGGCCAAAAGCCTGCTGAAAAAGCGTGATCTGGCGTTCGTCGAGTATGATGTCCAGGCCGAACCTGGAAAGAGAGATGAGATGCTCAGGCGCACAAACGGCGCCCGAACCATTCCTCAGATATTCATTAATGACCGGCATGTTGGCGGCTGTGACGATCTTTATGCACTTGACAGAAAAGGCGAACTGGAAAAATGGGTGACTAACGCTTAAATTACCGGCTTATGTGCAACCCTGAAAATCTGCTTGAGAATAATCGCCACTGGGCCTCAGAGCGTCTGGCCGAAACGCCGACCTATTTTGAACATTTATCAGAGCAGAGGAATCCGAAATATATGTGGATCGGCTGCTCGGATTCACGTGTTCCGGCCAATGAGATTATCGGCCTTGAACCGGGTGAGGTGTTTGTTCACCGTAACGTTGGTAATCAGGTGCACCATACTGATCTGAACTGTCTGTCGGCCGCACAATTTGCAGTCGATCTGTTGGGTGTGAAGCATATTATCGTCACCGGACACCATGATTGTGGCGGCGTTCGTGCAGCAATGGCGGGCCAGCATCATGGAATTGTCGACAACTGGATTCGCAGTATTCGTGACACTTATATGCTACATGAGAAACTTCTGGATCAGATGGATGATGCACAGCGTATGGAAAGGCTGTGCGAACTTAATGTGATTCGCCAGGTCGATAACCTCTGCCATACCCGCATCGTGCAGAATGCCTGGGAGCGTGGAGATGAGCTACATGTGCATGGCTGGATCTACAATGTGAAGGATGGTCTGCTGCACGATCTCAACGTGACTAAAAATTCACCGGATGATGTGGCACCGCTATACCGTGTTACCGGTACCGAGAGCAGCTCCTGGCCGGCAGCCAGTTAATCTTTTTCTCAGAGCTCACTATCTTGCCCCGACTTGGGAATTAGGATTAATTAAATAGGGTTTGTGTCCCTGTATTCCAAGTTGCTAACGATGATAACAAGCACGGTTTTTTATTTTGCCAAGCTACATATTGGTGCTACTGTGGGCTATTCTCTGGAGGGTATAAATGGTCAAATATTTTATCGCAGCGGCTTTACTAATAAGTGCTTGTGCGCATCCGCCTGTTCATCAGCCGGTCCCGCTTTATAAGCAAAACATAGTAAAAGATATGAAAATACCAACCGATAAAAGCCGTGTAGTATTCTTTCTGGGAAAATCTACAGGTATAATAAATGTTAGTTCAAAAATCCCTATAAATATTTTTATTGATGGAAAGCTTATTGGAAATATAGGGCGGTATTCAGACATGGTTGTTGCAGACCTTGTGCCAGGAAAGCATACCTTATCAGCCAATGGCATGCCTGAATATGATTCAGAGTTGGGGTATATCTCACAGGAAATCACAGTAACCCTTATCGCCGGCGAGCAGTATTTTTATAGAAGCACGCTAAGAGACGCGACACCTGCTTCACAAGAAACATCAGGAATACTGCCATCCTTTGCAACATCAACCACATACTCAGTATCGTTAGAGAAGGATGATCACGGCGCTGATGATTTATCTAGCCATACTGTCGTCATATTATACGATGAGACTCCTGCCAAGCAGCCAGCAAAACCTGTCAAGCAACCGACCGAGGCTGCCAATGCCAAACAACAAAATGCGGATAATGACGTAGTAACTGCACCTGATGATATAAGAGTGAAAATGCGTAAGATTAAAGAAATGTACGAACAAGATCTTATCACCCAATCTGAATACGACTCAAAAAGAAAGGCCTTACTGGAAAATTACTAATCCATATTGTTTGAGAAATTAGTAGGTAAAAACACTACTGTCCGGTTAAGCATCGAGCAAAGTCAACTGGCGTAAATTCGCCGCTGGTTTCCGCTTTGGCGGCGGAATGGTGTCTGCCAAAAGTTCGGCAATATTCCTTCGTTGCATGAGGTTGACCGAGACTAATCTTGC
>JAJRVG010000030.1 GCA_021545595.1 Zetaproteobacteria bacterium
CACAACCAGTGATTCCAGCCCCGATAGTGTAGAGGGGAGAGGAATCCTGATTGCCTGGCATGAGCTTTTCAGACGCTGTAGATGAGGCTTTATATCCAGAAAATTTCCACCGAAACAGGCAATCACCTCATAGACACCATCAGCAAACTGAAAGCCGCGATCTTCAATACGAATCGAGGCATCATCAAGTGGCAGAAAGTGGCCGTTGACGTAAGCAGTAAGGCTCTTTTTCACCCTCCGGTTGAAGCCTCTTCATTGCTGGCTTTCCGCCACCACAGGCGCACTCTGTCCCATTGACGTCCAAACCAGGATGCCTGTTCAACACTCCGCAATGCTTGCATCGAAACAGAGGTAAGGATCTGCTCATTGTCACCATCACGGACGACCGCTTCAATGGTTCCAATCGGATCACCCTGTTGAATCGGAGCCTTCAGGGGTGACTCATAGCGAAGTCTGAAAGAGAGGGCGCTTTCATTACCCTTTGGCATGGTGACCCAGATGGGCCTGGATGGTTTTAACCAGACGCTTTCACTGGTGCCTTCAAAGACCTCTGCCTGCCTACGGATATCACGTTCTGCAGGTCGCAGTGTGATGAAATTTCTGAATCCGTGCAGTAGAAGTGTACGGGACTGCTGTTGCCGGGCCTTGTCAGATTTTGCTCCAAAGATAGCTGATACAAAGCGGGTATTATTTTGCTCAGCAGAGGTAACCATACAGTAGCCAGCCTCTTCGGTGTGACCGGTTTTGATGCCGTCAGATTCGGGCATACTCCAGAGCAGGCGGTTTCTGTTCCACTGGGTACGCCCATCAAAGGTGTAGCTCTTCTCACTAACGAGCCTGTATTGATCAGGGAAGTCTCTCCACAGAGCCGCTCCAAGTTTGGCCATATCGAGAGCTGAACTGTGGTGCCCCTCTACAGGAAAGCCAGTTGCATTGATAAAATGGGTATTCGTAAGGCCAAGTTTTTTAGCAGTTTCATTCATGCGAATAACAAAAGCCTCTTCTGACCCTGACATGTGCTCTGCAATAGCAATACATGCATCGTTGCCGGAAAGGGTGGATATGCCATGAAGCAGCTGTTCAATGGTTGGCTTCATACGAGGCTCAAGGAACATAGTGCTACCACCAATTTTCCATGCCCTGTTACTGACCGGAATATGTTCATTTGGATCAAGGCGACCCAGCTTGATATCCTGAAAAGCCAGATAGAGGGTCATGATTTTCGTAAGGCTGGCAGGAGCAAGCTGGGCGGACTCATTGTGCATGCTTAGCACCTGGCCCGAACGAGCATCAATCAATGCCCATGCCTTTGCCTCAATGGCAGGGGACTGGGGCCAGTTAACAGCAGATGCCGTCAGGGGAATCAACATCATGAGAGAGAATATTATTTGTTGAAGCTTTGCTTTCATTACCATTGCCAATTCTCCTCCGGCTCCGCGATCCATCTCTGCTCCTGCCTCTGATTCTTACCCAACGCAGGAGGCTGCACATGAAGTGTGTGTGCGTGCAGCATCAGTCGCGGGTGTTTTCTGCCACCATAACGGCTGTCACCAAGAATGGGGCATCCTATGTGTGAAAGATGGATACGCAATTGATGAGTTCGTCCAGTGTGTGGAACAAGGCGAATCAATGCCTTTCCGGAACGCTGCTCAATGACTTCAGCCTCAGTGTCACAGGCTCTTCCATCCTTATCAATGTGATAACAACCACGTCTGTCCCGACGTTTTCCAATCGACAGAGTAATTCGTTGTCTCTCCCACTCAGGAGCAGGCTCAACCACGGCAAGGTATGATTTTTTAACATGGCTGTGCCACAGTTTTTGTATCTGATCAAGCTTTCCGGAGTCAGAACAGAATAGCATCAACCCTGATGTGCCACGATCAAGCCGGTGAACCGGGCGAAGGTCAACACCATTTTTGGCTGGAAGTTTCAGGTATCTGGTAAGCTCATCAGGCAGCGTGCCCTGGCTTCGATGCAGTGCTTCCTGTGCATATTGGCCACTCTGCTTATGGATCAGGTAGAAGGGGGGAGCTTTCCATATCAACTGCTCTTCTGAGAAGGGAACAAGCCTCTCATGATCAAGTATAACAGCTCGCACAACTTCTCCACCACGGACTGTTTCTCCGGGTTTTCTGCAACGCCTTCTGTTGATATAGATCCCGCCCTCATTAATGGCACGATAAATACGCTGTTTTGAAAGCGGGAGATTTTCAGCTATGAACAGGTCGAGCCGTGAGCTCTCCATCTGGTCAGGCACGGTGAGTGAATAATCCTGAAAACCGGTCATCAGTATGAGGTGCTGTTCAGGGCTGAGATAACCTCATCATGGCTTTCACATATCGTCATCAATTTAAATCCATGGTCAACAGACATCACCAGACTGCTATGGAGTTGATTATAGATTTTCTTCCACATCTCTCCGTAGAGAATCAGTGGCCTGGGCTCAAGCACATTAATCGCCAGAAGATCCCAACTCATAGCAAGTTCCGCCAGTGTTCCGAGTCCACCCGGGAGCACCAGGTAGGCGTCGGCATCCTCAATCATCACCTGCATGCGATCAAAAAAACCTTTTGCCCTGACCTCTTCACTCAGTGTGTTGTCAGGTGGGGTCGGAAAGCGTTCGAGTGTGACGCCGCGAACATGC
>JAJRVG010000003.1 GCA_021545595.1 Zetaproteobacteria bacterium
CTTTACAAGCAGGGCGGGCATTAATCTGGAACCACACATAAACAATACCCTTACATCAAAGTAACCTTACTGCAATTGGTTTTACAGCCAATCAGCAGCAGGGCAGAGACACATTTATTTGTAGCTACCTACAAAAACCTTGACTCAGACAAGCAGGTTTCCTGCGGACTTCCCAATACGGGAAGTCCGATCACAAAACAGTTCAGCACTGTTGGCTGGTCAGTGGCTGCCTCTCTACAGCCAGTTGTTCAACATGATGCCGACACCAATCCTGTTAACGTGGTGATTGTAGTCGATCAGGCTCTCGCCGTAGCCATTGTAGTATTGCACATAGCCCTGAAGGTTTTTAAACAGAGGGAAGCTCCAGTCCAGCTGCAGACCGGATCTGAATCCTCCTGAAAAAGCGGGCCTGAACATTATTCCCAGGAGATGGCTGTCATATTTGTAATAGGCATATAATTCACTATAGCCCAGATAGTGGGCAATATCCGGATTATTGTCTTCAGAGGCTTTTTCAGGAATCCGATACCATGCTTTAAGGCCAAGTGTCAAAGCACTTTTCTCCGCCACGACAACCCCATAAATACGATTCCAGCTTCGTGACAGAGGTTCAGCCCGGCCATTCGATTCATGCTCAAATCCAAGAGTCAGAAGACGGGTATTCAAACCAAGAACCTCTTCATTAAGTTTCATCCGGTAGAAAATCTCTGGATTGAAATTGTTGTCCCGGAAAGGGGATGAAATCTCTTTGCTGTAGGCTTGCCAGAATGATTTTTGCGTGTACCCCGCATACAGGCCGTCACCTTCCATAAAAAGACCGTGAGTCAGAAGAACCTTGATGCTGACCTGGAATTTAATTTCGGCTTTTTTAACCGGTGTTGCCCCTGCACCAAAGCCTGTCCAGGGCTTCTGGTTTGGATGGGAGTTGTAGGTTAATGGAAGAATGTAGTTGGGTTTATGTGGAAGAATGGCAAAGCTGTTTCCTTCAACTTCCTTTTCCATTTCCAGACGCCTGTCCACATACGATGGTTCTGACTGGCCCTCAGCCTCCGCAACCACCGGATTTAACAATACAAGGAGAGAGACAGCCGAATAAACTGCCGCTCTTCCAACACCCATTTGAAACATAAAACGCCTCCCTTGATATTCTAAGCCGGATGAAAGAACTTAGAGAGGGCGGGAATCACGCCACAAAACCTGCAATACGCTCTAAGCCTCCAAAAGGCTACGGCTATTCCTGTCAGATAACCACCGTACTTTATGAACTACCCAAACAGGCATCGGACTACTCCTCACTCAGTGAATAACAGAGATTTCCCTTAACATTTAATCAGCCTGTGCCCCAGCTCAAAGCGTCCTGATGGGTGTGGGGAGTGCAGGGCCTCATCCTCGCCCCAATCCCAGCGTGATGCGTCAAACAGCTCTTTCATGGTGATCACATCACAGTGAAATGGCGGGCCATCCTCGGCCGCTGTCTGCATAAATAGTGCGCAAAGCGAACCCCCCGGCTTTAACCACTCATAAAGCTTTTTCTCATAAGCCTCACGCTGCTCGGGATTGATCGCACACAGTGAAGTCTGTTCATAAATCGCATCAAAGGGTGCTTCAGGAATATACTCAAACATATCTGCCTGAATCACTTCAGCCTGCAGGCCTTCGATTTCAAGTTCGCGGCGCATGTGTTCGACGGGTGTGGGTGCGATATCGATGCCTGTCACATCAAAGCCCATGCGGGCAAGCTCAATCACTTCGTAGCCATTACCACAACCGGGAATCAGAACTCTCCTGTCCGAAGATGGCCTCTGAGCAAACCACTCATGCAACACCGGGTTAATGCCTTTGCGATCCCAACCACTCTGGTCGTTCCGATAGCGCTCTTCCCACTCCTGTTCAGCACTCATCACAAGGCAACCTCACTCACAGAGAGATCAATTATTTCACAACCGGATAGCCAGCTCTCTTCCATGCAACGATACCACCCTTGATGTTTTCGATATTGGTAAAACCGCCTTTAACCAGCATGTTTGAAGCGGTGACAGAGCGTCTGCCTGAGTGGCAATAAACATAAACACGCCTGTCTTTTGGAACTTCAGCCAGGCGCTTCTCAAGCTCCTGAACCGGGATTAAAACTGCACCTTGGATATGTCCCTCGGTATACTCTTTAGCTGTACGAACATCCAGAAACATGAATGGAATCGGTGATTTATCCCCTGCCTGCCAATGGGCATGCGCATGTTTCACATCAGAGTTTTCATAACCATCAACCTGCTCACCCATACCGCAAGCCGATACGTTCACAGTAACAAACAGGACTCCTGCAAAAAGGGATACAAAAGATATTTTTCTCATAAGAGTCTACTCCAAACTGTTTTTTATCAGCTACACCCGGTGCACAGACATATTCATCAACAGCTATTCAACCTCAATGCTCATCTGAGGCGGATGCTCCAGCGTCGCATGCAACAGGCAGGACGCAGCGACGCGCTCAACAGCCTTTCTGCGTGACGCAGGCATCCCGGGCAGTATAACCCTGATCGCCACTTCTCCGATACGTCTGGGCTTCTCTGCCGTATCCCAGTCACAGTAAACCTGCAGGCTCTCGGTAGGGATGCCTGCCCGATGACAATAGTTGGCCACATAGTGGCCGATGCAGGCGGCCAGAGATGCAGCAAACAACTCAGCTGGTGTCATGGCCGAATCATCACCACCGTTATCGGCTGGCTGATCAACACGGACCTGATGACCACGGCACTCCATACGGAACGCCGTGCCACCTTCATAGTTTGCAGTAAGCCCTGCCATTTGTTAGTGACTACTCTCCGTCCAGACGGGTAATCCCCAGCGTCTTCAGGAAGGCTTTTTCATAAAACGGCTCGGATATACCCGTTTTCATCTTGCGCATGAAATACTTCTCGAACATTACTTTGGCAGTGTGCACCCATTTGCCCTTCTTCATCCACTGAACATTGCGTGGCGGAATCTGCGGTATTGCCACAAAAGCCGCTCCCGTATCACCCATATCGGCCAGGCAGATTGCATTCCAGGTTCCGCATTTCTCAGGTTTTTCACCCTTAATATCATGGCAGATATTGTGCACGGCAGCCGTTACCATTGATTCAATCAGATAACCGGTCTTCGGCGTACTACATGGAACCGGTGTCACCTCAACGGGAGGGATGGCAACACAGACACCGGCAGAGTAGATATTTGAATACTCCGGACTCTGCTGAAAATCGTTGATCTTCACGAAGCCCATCGGATTGCACATCTCTTAGACATTGGCTACGGCAGGAATACCACGGAATGCAGGCAGCATCATGGAAAAACTGAAATCAAGTTCATGCTGCCCGTCTGTTTCACCGTTTTTATCCACGGTTTCAACATACATCTTCCCGGCTTCAATCTTGGTGGTTTTGGCATTGGTCAGCCACTTGATATGACGTTGACGCATTTCAGCCTCAAGCATCCCCTTTGAGTCACCAACACCACCCAGACCCAGATGGCCGATATAGGGCTCACTGGTCACGAAGGTCATCGGAACCTTGTCGCGGATCTTTCTCTTTTTCAGTTCGGTATCGAGAATCATGGCAAACTCATAAGCAGGGCCAAAGCAGGAGTCTTTTCCAATATGAAATGAGTCTGAAATCGTCATTTGTTCTGTTCATCATAGGGGATGCTTATCCAGATGAACGAAAGGAAGATAAAGACGGTTGCAGATATTGCAGTATTGCTGGCTGGAACAGATCAGGCCGA
>JAJRVG010000031.1 GCA_021545595.1 Zetaproteobacteria bacterium
AAACCACCAGCACCAGTCTGAACCTTCACAGATCCGAAGCTGTTCACTGGCTGCTTCCTGCTGCTCGGATGCAAGTTTATCAAAGACTTTGTCGTAGGCATGCTTGGCTTCAATAAGCAGCTCCCACGCACGGGTTTTGGCTCTGTCACCAATCCATGTCGACAGATTGCCATATACCCAGGAGCCCGGTGTCAGTTTTTTCAGTTTCTCTGTTGCCGGAGCTGTTTCCAGATAATCACTGAAGGTGGTTAGC
Organism: Zetaproteobacteria bacterium; assembly: GCA_021545595.1. Lineage (GTDB taxonomy): Bacteria > Pseudomonadota > Zetaproteobacteria > Mariprofundales > Mariprofundaceae > WSZY01. Next base: position 254 of record JAJRVG010000031.1, read on the forward strand.
TCATAATCTTCATGCTCTGCAATCGACTGATACAGGCTGGTCAGAAACGGCATACCGTTTTCGTGGTAATGCTCCCACGCATTTTCACCATCCATAATAATTGAAACAACGGGTGCTTTCATGCCCTGGGTTCGATGGCGGATACCAGCCAGTTCCTGCATAAAGTTGCTAACGGCATCGGTAGTGTCCCAGCGTGAATATTCAAAGCCGAGCAGGTCGGAGAGGTGATCATCACGGAAAAAACAGGTAATCTGCTCTTCTCCTTCACCCACTAGCCACGGGTGATAAACATCTTCCGGTTGACCCTCCCGTACATTGTAGCCAAGTGAGTGATGCAGTACGCCTTCCCCGGTAGCACACCACCTGAAACCGGCTTCACCAAGCAGTGCGAGCGTAGCTTCAGAGACTGCTCCTTCAGCAGGCCAGCAACCCGATGCAGGCTGTTCAAACAGACTTTCATGGGAGGTTTTAGCCAGCCTGATATGATTAATAGCCCGTTCCCTGCCACCAGGGTAGGGCTCTTCAGGGATCAGAGCGTCAGGGACGGTCTCAAGGGCAGTGTTGAAATCGAGCATCAGTGGAATAATGGGATGTGCGTAGGGGGTGGTTGAAATCTCAATTTTCCCCATTGCCTGTAGCTTACGATGCTTTTCAGGTATTTCACTCAACAGTGATGCGATTAGGGTCAGCAGTTCACGGCGATCCTGATACCCGAAATTGCGCCCTTTTTCGATGAGTCTGCGTGCAACAAAATTGGTTTTACGAACCGTCTCTCCCAGCCACGCCAGATGATACCAGGTGACCAGGTCGGTATAGAAGTGCCTGCCAAGGTATCTGGTGGCATCATGTGCTTTTGCATGCTCTGCCAGGTTCCAGAGACGACTATAGGCAGGATAGCGATGCAGATTTCTCTCATGATTCAGGCGAAAGCAGGTGTTTAGTAGATATTCACACTCTTCATCCGAATAGTCACCGGTTTCATGAGCCAGTGTGGCAAGCAGAGGGTCGGGAAGTTCATCCTGATCACGGTTCAGCCAGTTGCGCAACTGCGTTGCATAATCTTCGATTTGTGAAGTCAAAGCGGGAACATAATTTATAACAGCGCGTGCACCGGGAAGCTGTTCAAGAATAACTGCCATGTCGGTATAGTCCTTCATGGCGTGGAGATAGACCCATGGCAGGTGATAACGGCCGCTTTCAGCCTCTCGATAGAATGGCTGATGCATATGCCAGTAGAATATGACGGATAGTGGTTTGCTCATGATTTCCTGACCTGGCGTACAGGATTTAGAGAGTATGGAGTTTTTGTCCAAGCATTTCAGGTGTTACCAGTGTAATACCATTTTCACTGACGTAGAAACGCCTGGCATCATCCTCTCTCTCTTCACCGATCACGGTTCCTTCGGGAATGATGGTTCCTTTATCAATAACACATCTGTTAAGACGGCAATTTCGCTCAATGGTAACATCAGGCAAAATCACACAGTCTTTTACCTTCGTATACGAATGAACACGTACGTTTGAGAAGAGCACAGAGTTGCGAATGGATGAACCGGTAATCAGGCAGCCACCGGAGATGAGAGAATCAACGGCCATCCCGCGGCGATCATCATCATCAAAGACAAACTTGGCCGGAGCCAACTGCTCCTGCTGTGTCCAGATCGGCCACTCTGAATCATACATGTTCAGCTCAGGATCGAGCGTGGCCAGATTGATATTGGCTTCCCAGTACGCATCAATTGTACCGACATCGCGCCAGTAACCGGGTGCTCCGGTATTGGCATTCATGAATCGGAATGCAAAAACATTGGCATGCTTAATGGCATGCGGAATCAGGTCGTGTCCAAAATCATGCGTGGAGTTTTCATCCTTTGCATCCTCGAGCAGGCGCCCGCGCAGGTATTCAGTAGTAAATACGTAGATACCCATAGAGGCGAGTGCCTTGGATGGATCATCCTGCATAGGCTTGGGATCAGCAGGTTTTTCAGCGAATTCAACAATTCTCCCCTCATCATCGATCGCCATAACACCAAATTCACTGGCCTCTTTCAACGATACAGGAATACAGCCAACCGTAATGTCTGCACCCTTGGCTACGTGGGCAGCAATCATCTTGCCATAATCCATTTTGTAGATATGGTCACCGGCCAGAATGATAATATATTCCGGATCATAGTGGCGGATAATATCGAGGTTCTGATAGACGGCATCAGCCGTACCTTCATACCAGACTTCACCCATACGCTGCTGGGCGGGAAGGACTTCGAGAAACTCACCAAACTGACCGGAAAGGAAGCTCCAGCCACGCTGCAGATGACGCTGCAGTGAGTGTGATTTGTATTGGGTCATAACCGAAATACGGCGAATGCCGGAGTTGATACAGTTGGAGAGTGGAAAATCGATAATTCTGAACTTTCCACCAAATGGAACACCCGGCTTTGCACGCCAGTCAGTTAGTGCCTTAAGCCTTGAACCTTTGCCACCAGCCAGAACAATTGCAACAGTATTGGCTGTCAGGTGGCTGATATTACGTTCCATATGTCGATTTGGCATGAACCCCTCCCGGCAAGATCATTTGATGGTGGCAGGATAACAGCTTTATCTGGCCTAGGCTACGAAAGAGCAGTAATTAAGAGGGCTGCGCAGGGGATCATTTTACGGTATAATATCGACGTTAAGGTTTAAGTTTGATCTGGAGGGATAATGGCTGTTATCATAAAATCGACCACACCGTTTGAAGGGCAGCGGCCGGGCACATCAGGTCTGCGAAAAAAAGTTAAGGTTTTTCAGCAACCCGGCTATCTGGAAAATTTTGTACAGTCCGTATATGATGTAATTGGTGACTTTTCAGGCTCGACACTGGTTGTCGGTGGTGATGGAAGATACTACAACAAAGAAGCCATTCAGATTATATTGAAAATGGCGGCGGCCAACGGCTTTGGCCGGGTTCTTGTCGGGCGTGACGGCATTCTTTCCACACCTGCGGCGTCATGTGTGATCCGTAAATATGAGGCTTATGGCGGGCTGATTCTCTCTGCCAGCCATAATCCCGCAGGCCCGGATGAAGATTTCGGCATTAAATATAATATCGGCAGTGGCGGCCCGGCCCCGGAAGGGGTGACCGAGGCGATATTTGCACGGACTGAAAATATCAGTGAATACAAAATTCTTGAAGTTGATGACATCGCTCTGGAGAAGATTGGAGTAACACAGATTGGAGAGATGCAGGTTGAGGTAATCGACCCTGTTACCGATTATGCAGAGCTTATGCAGTCGATCTTTGATTTTGATGCGATTCGTGAACTGTTGTCGGGCGATTTCCGTATGGCATTTGATGCCATGCACGCTGTCACCGGGCCTTATGCCAGGGTGATTCTTGAGGAGATGCTCGGAGCACCTGATGGAACCGTTATCAATGGCATTGCCATGGATGACTTTGGCGGCGGTCACCCAGATCCGAATTTGACCTACGCCGAAGAGCTGGTTGATATGATGTATGGTGAACATGCACCTGATTTTGGCGCAGCATCAGATGGGGATGGTGATCGGAATATGATTCTGGGCAGCCATTTTTTTGTCACACCAAGTGATTCTCTGGCAATCCTTGCAGCCAACGCCCGGCTCATTCCGGGGTATACTGACGGTATCGCCGGTGTGGCCCGTTCCATGCCTACCAGTGCAGCCGTTGACAGAGTGGCTGAGCGCCTGGGTATCGACTGCTATGAGACGCCGACAGGGTGGAAGTTTTTTGGCAATCTGATGGATGCCGACAAAGTAACACTCTGCGGTGAGGAGTCATTTGGAACCGGATCGAGCCATGTGCGTGAAAAGGATGGCCCGTGGGCTGTACTGTTCTGGCTCAATATTCTTGCTGTGCGCAGGGTTTCAGTTGAAGAGATTGTGAAAGAGCACTGGATGCTTTATGGCCGCAACTACTATTCCAGGCATGACTACGAAGGAGTCGATGCAGTAGCAGCTGAAGAGATGATGGCGTATCTTCGTTCACGTTTTGAGAAGCTTCCGGGTAATAATTTTGGAGAGCGGATTGTTAAGGCATGTGATGACTTTTCCTATACCGACCCCGTTGATCAAAGTGTCAGCAGCGGACAGGGTATCCGTGTACTGTTTGAAGATGGATCACGAATTGTATTCCGCCTCTCAGGAACCGGTACTGAGGGTGCGACTGTGCGTATCTATATTGAATCGTTTGAGCACGATCCGGAGAGGCACGGCATGGATGCTCAGGAGGCTCTGAGTGACCTGATTGAGGCTGCAGCCATAATCTCCCGCCTGCAGGAGTTCACCGGACGCAGTGAACCGACCGTTATTACCTGATAAACAGCTTTTATTTAAAGATTTAACCGTTTAATAAACAAGGATTAATATGATCAACTTAACATCAAATGCATATGAAGTGATCGAGGCAAGGGGGTATGACCCTTTCGCCTATCTCGGGAGGCATGAGGCGTCAAAGAGTGGTGTTGTCGTTCGTGCGTTTAAGCCTCGTGCAGAGAAGATGTGGATTATTGAAGCGGGTAAGCGGGCAAAGGCCATGCCCCGTATTGAGGGAACCGACCTGTTTGAGGTGAAACTTCCAAAGGGTTCATTTGAATCTACATACCGGTTCCGGATTGAGAATAGAGAGGGGCACAGATGGGATGAAGAAGATCCATACAGGTTTTCTGCCATGCTGGGCGAACTTGACCTGCATCTGATTGCAGAGGGGAACCACTTCGAAAAATATAAAATTCTTGGTGCTCATGTCCGTGAAGTTGACGGTCTGTGGGGGGTCGGTTTTGCCGTATGGGCACCCAATGCATCGAGAGTTAGTGTGGTTGGCAACTTCAATCACTGGGATGGCCGGGAGCACCAGATGCGTATCCGGGGCTCTTCAGGAGTCTGGGAGATATTCATTCCCGCGCTGTGTGAAGGAGAGGTTTACAAGTTTGAGATACGTGCTGCAAACGGCGATGTTTTTGAAAAGGTGGATCCCTATGCGCAGCAGATGGAACTGCGCCCGAAAAC
>JAJRVG010000032.1 GCA_021545595.1 Zetaproteobacteria bacterium
GATGAGAGCATTCGTTTGCCGGGTGCTACGGCATTGGCTCTGCCCTGCACCAGCCCGTATGCATTGGGTTTGCCGGGGCGGGTGGCGAAATCATCCATCTCATCATTGAGAAGGATGCCTGTAGAGGGTGAGACGTAGGCGGAGCCGAAGCCGTAATTAACCGAGAGGGTGGCAGAGACCATATTGCCCTCATCATCAATGATGGAGAAATGTGTGGTGTCGACACCGGCACCTGCCGGTTCAGCAAAGCCGGTCAGTTCGCTTGATATGGAGGCTCTCTCCATGCGAATAGAGTTGCGCAGTTTTCCAAGCCGTTTCGGATCAAGATAATCCTCTGGAATGGTGACAAAATCGGAATCGCCGAGGTACTCGTTGCGATCCCGGTAAGCACGTTTCATAGACTCAATCAGCAGATGTGTTCGATCTGCTCCAGAGAGGGATTGCAGATTATCATTTTTCAGCTGACCAAAAATATGTGCCAGTGTCATACCACCGGAGGAGGGGAGTGCAGCTGAAATGAACTGGTAATTACCCTGCCTGAACCGAACTGGTTCACGCTCGACTGCTTTGTAGGCTGCCATGTCTGTAAGTCTTATCAGGCCACCATCCCGCTGCATGTCAGCCACCACTCTTCCGGCTGTTTCACCACGATAAAACTCTTTTGCACCACCTTTTGCGAAGCGCTTCAGAGTGTCAGCCAGGGCAGGCTGTCGAATTATCTCACCCTCCCTCTTTTGAAAGAGGGCCTTCGCAGTATCGTTAAAGACCTTGCCACGCCACCTGATCATGCCCGCAAGCCGCGGGGAGACAGTAAAACCTTCAGACGCCACCCGGATTGCCGGAGCCGTAACAGAAGATATTTTCAGCCTGCCGTACCTGGTCACAAGGCGGTCAACACCGGCAGCCAGACCCGGGACACCTGCTGATTGTGGCCCATTGATGCTGGAACGTGTCCGGTACACTTCACCACTCCCGGCCAACTTCGGTGATGTCTCGCGGGCATCAATCATCAGATAGCGGCCCTCTTTGGCAATGTAGATCAGAAAGAATCCACCACCACCAATACCGGATGAGCCCGGCTCAACCACCCCAAGTGTCAATGCCGTTGCAGCAGCAGCATCGAAAGCATTGCCACCCTGATTAAGCATCTGAACGCCAGCTTCTGCGGCCAAAGGATGGGCAGCCACCACCATACCACTGTTGGATGTGGTGGCGCTGGCTACTATTGGCGAAGATGTTGAAAAAAGGATGAGAACCAGAGCTGAGAAAGGGAGTTTGTTCTTCTTTGCGTACCCACAAATCAACAGGAGAGTTGATTTGGACGCTCGAAAGAGCGGGATGAAGCCCTGAAGGCCACGGATGGCCTGAATCAAAAAGAACCAAGAAAAGGCACCCGTGGGACAGAAGTGTTTCTCCCCGCTTACATCCTCAAAACGGGCACAAAATAGAGCACGAATTTCGTGCTTAATCCGTTTTGTGAATGTGTACTCGGCACTTCCGTAAGCGGGACTCAAGAGGCGACTCCATATTTTTCCAGCAGGCGATGGATACCGGTTGGCAGTGCGACACTTTCCAGGCTGGAAAACCACTGCCCTTCACCGGAAGGAGAGAGGTTCGATAGATCACCGTAGAGATGGAGTTTGCGATGCGTGAGCATGTGGATATGGCAAGGCTTCTCTTCAGGTGGCGATGCCAGCTCAATGATTGGAGGAGTCCAGAGACTGGCCCATATGCCGGAGTCCGGGCGCCGGGTCAGCCAGATACCCCTGGTCGGGCAGGTATACAGTGTGACCTGCCAGTGAGCATGTTTCACGGCTGTTTTTTTTGTAGTGCATGGCTCGACGGGTTGAAATGCTGAACTGCAATTCCAGCTTACGGGGCAGTGTGCGCAGTCGGGCCTGCGTGACGAACAGATGGTTGCTCCCAGCTCCATCATCGCCTGATTCCAGTCGGCGGGATTGCCCGAGACATCAATGGCATTCTGAGCCCACGTCCAGAGCTGCCGGTCGCCTGTTTCGGGGCTGCCATGCCAGCGTTTTAGCACCCGTTTCACATTACCATCAAGAACCGGTGTCGGCTGACCAAATGAAAATGATGCAATGGCTCCGGCAGTGGAGCGGCCAATGCCGGGGAGAGCCATGATTGCATTAAATGATTCGGGAAATACGCCACTATGTTCCGATACAATGATTCGGGCAGCCCGGTGTATGAAGCGTGCGCGGCGGTAGTAGCCCAGCCCTTCCCACGACTTTAACAGTTCATCTATTGGAGCCGATGCCAGCGAAGCGATATCGGGAAACTTCTCAAACCAGTTGCTGTAGCGCGGCAATACGGTTTTTACCTGCGTCTGTTGCAGCATGATTTCCGAGATCCAGATGTGGTAGAGGTCACTGGTCTCCCGCCAGGGTAGTTTCCTAGCCTTCTTCCCATACCACTCCAGTAGATTGTTACATCGTACGGAAGACAAATGTGTCCTTAAACACTTCAAAGATAATAGGGATGTGAACCCGGTCCAGCCCCCATGAGCTCGGAAGTGGCTTGAAAGGGGCGGCTGCATGAATGGCTGCGATCGCACTCTCATTCAGTGCTGCAATGGGGCTTGGCCGTAGCATTTCCAGATTACTTAAAGAGCCATTTCTCTCAATGGTGATTCGCATCAGCAGGCTGCGCGCTTCATCAGAATATCTCTTAAAATCAGACTGACCACCGGGCCGCCACCGCTCTTCAAGCGAGCGAACCATTGCCTGCATATAGGGTGCGAATTTGACTTCCCGGGTGTTCACAGGGATGTCTGCTTCCCGGTTGAGGGACTGTTTCATGCGCCGTTCCCGCTCGTAATCACGGGAGAGTTCGGCCAGAGCCATGCTTGAGGGCATCAGGTTACTGAATGGGATATTTTTTAGCGTCGGCCGAGCCACTTTTTTGACCGGCTTTTTCGGCCTTTCAGGTGGGAGTGTGAAGTCAGGCTTGAAAGCACGTTTGGCCAGTGTGCGGGTACGCTGGTTCGGTGTCGGCTTAGGCATCTGTGCCTGCTTTGGCAGCGTGGGCATGACCGGTTTCTGCTTCTGTTTCTGCGGTCCGGGGACTGGTGCTCTGGCCAGACGTGTTCTACGATCTTTTGCTTTGCTGTTACCGCCTTCCGCACTTCGGTTGGAGATAGTTTTTGCATCTTTGGGGGGAGTCTTTTTGGGTGTTGTTTTCGGGTCGAGCAGTACAACGTCCATCACTTGTGGTGCCTTTTTCTTTGGAATCACCTTGTCGGTATGGGTCAGGGTAATAAAGAGCGCAAGCATCAGATGGGCAGCTATAGATGCCACAAATGAAACACTTAACCTCTTCTGTTCAGTTTCGATCTTCAATCCGATTCCTTTAACTGCGAAACAATATAGGCCGCC
>JAJRVG010000033.1 GCA_021545595.1 Zetaproteobacteria bacterium
ACCAACATGATTGAACCGGATACCCACCTTGGATAGTTGCCACCCTTCACAAGGGTAAAGTTGTAGCGAATAGCACTGTTTTCAGTCCATGATGCACTGGCTTCAAGAAGCTGAATTCCAGTGGCCTTTCGTGCCTCAAGAATGCTCTCAAGCATGCGCAAACGTTGGGACGGTCCGGATGTCTGCTGCTGTTGTGCTGTCATCTCCTGTTGCAGGGTTCTAAGTTGCTGATCTTTCAGCTCATTGTTCGCATTGGCTTCAGCAAGGCGTTCCAGTAGCTGTTCATGCTGCCGTTGCAGTTGGAGGTATTGTGGCAGAAAAGAGCGGTTGTTATCCGGGCGATTGAGTTTCGTGCCCAGAAATGTGAAAGAGCCAGCGGTGAGTAAAAAAATAAGAATGAAAGAGATGGGCCGAAGTCTAAGGTTCCGGGCCGGCCTTCCACTTTGTGTATCCAGCAGAATAACCTGACGAGGCTTGATAAATATCTGGTACAGACGTTGGCGAATCATAAATTCTTATACTGTTTTTCGGGCACGGATGTGGTTATGGCCAGAGGGCAGTAGTGGAAAGACCCAGCGCCTCTTCAAAGCCAAACATAACATTGGCATTTTGCAGGGCCTGTCCTGAAGCGCCTTTCAGCAGGTTGTCAATACAGCTGACTACAACTGCCTGCTTTGTGCCAATAACAGCGACACCAATGTCACACCGGTTGCTTCCTTTAACAGCTTGAGTGGATGGCAATTGGCCTTCAGGCAGAATATTGACAAATGTTTCATGGGCAAAGGCTTGCGAAAGAATTTTATGCCATGTCTCAGGCCTCTCTCCGGACAGATGCAGTGTTGATAGCATGCCTCTGCTCATTGGCAGGATATGAGGTACAAACCGGATAGAGACACTCTGCTGTCCAAACCCGTTGGCCCACTCCTCCATCTCCCACGCATGTCTGTGTCTGGGAAGGCCATAGGCAGAAAGCCCTTCGTTAATTTCACAATAGAGTAGAGATCTATCGGCAGACCTGCCTGCACCTGAGGTTCCGGATTTGGAATCAACAATGATCTGTTCGCTGTCCAGCACGCCATTTCTCAACAGTGGAACCAGCGGCAGCAGTGTGGATGTCGGATAGCAGCCGGGATTGGCGACCAGCCTGGCATCTGCAACATCACTTCTGGAAAATTCAGTCAACCCATAGACAGCTTCATCAAACAGCTCAGGGCAGGGGTGTTCCACACCATATGCCTCTTTATAGGTATCGTGGCTTTTATGCCGAAAGTCTGCTGACAGATCGATCACCTTTCTGCCGCTATCCAATGCATTTTTAACGCTCTCTGCCGCTGCACCATGGGGGAGTGCAGTAAAAACCAGCTGAACCTGATCCGATATGGGAGCATCAGATGCAGCCAGCAGCGTTGAGGCAAGTTCTCCGCTAATGCCGGGCAGCACTTCGCCAGCCCTCTTTCCCGACTGGCTGTGTGCACCGAGGTGTGCAACCTCAAAGTGAGGGTGTGATTCAACCAACCGGATCAGTTCCGCTCCGGTGTACCCGGTTGCTCCAAGTATGGCGACAGAAATATTCATAGTGTTGACATGTTACTGATTATCTTTGATGGGTAAAGAGAGTACAGGGTGTCTCTGTTTCAGGGATTAACTTTTCAGGCACGAAACAGGAGGTGCTGGGGGCCTTTATTGAGAGACTTTGTTAATGATGGTGGAAAGAATGGTTTCAGGGTCAACGGGCTTAGTCATGAAATGATCCATACCTGCTTCGAGGCACTCGTTAGCGACATCTTCAAGCGCGTGAGCGCTTAAACCAATGATAGGAAGGCGAGGTCTGTCAGAGTGTTTTTCCATAGCCCGAATTTTCTCTGTTAATTTGATACCATTGATACCCGGCATGCGTATATCGGTAAGAAGCAGGTCATATGACTGGTTCTGGACCTTTTCCCAGGCGCTCTCACCGTTGCTGACAACATCAACTTCCATACCTGCTTTTGAAAGTTGCCTGGATGCAATGCGTTGTCCTATCGGGTCATCTTCAGCCAGCAGCACCCGAAGTGCTGGCACTGCTTCTACCTCATCATTATTTGTATCGGAGGCGGAGATAAACAGCCTGTCAGCTGAATTGGTGTGAAGCGTTATGGTTTCACTATCGACAGGGTGGCATGGGATTACAAACTGAAAGCAACTTCCCCTGCCCAGTTCGCTGGAGGCCTCAATGTTACCTCCCATCAGCTCTACAAAGCGTTTTACAATACTTGTTCCAAGCCCGGTTCCAGGCTGTTGGGCCTGGTTCATCTCCATTAGCTGCACAAAGGGTTCAAAAATATGTTTCAGATTTTTCCTGGAAATTCCAATACCTGTATCTTTGATTGAAAAGTGAAGTTGCTCTCCCTTCCGGGTGACATGAACAGAGACCTCACCGCGCTCTGTAAATTTTATAGCATTACCGACAAGGTTGAGCAGCACCTGTCGCAGACGCGATTCATCACCGATGATGGTTTTGGGGGTCTCTTCCATGTGCAGGGAGAGGGTGATCTCTTTTTCCCGGGCGATAAGAATAAATGGTACGAGGGCATCGTAGATGCAGCCTTTGAGTTCGAACTGATTTTTAACGAGTTCCATGTTGCCGGATTCGATTTTAGCCAGATCAAGAATATCGTTTACCAGTGCCTGAAGTGATTTGGCTGATTGCTGTGCGAGTATCAGGTTTTCCTGTTGCTCGCTACCCAGCTGTTTGATATCGGTGCTGATCAGATTCTGAAGACCGATAATACCATGCAGTGGTGTGCGCAGCTCATGGCTCATCACAGATAGGAAATCACTTTTTGCATGGCTTGCTGCCTCTGCCTGTTTGATAGCCTGGCGAAGCTTTTTCTCAGATTGTGTCAATTCACGATAGAGCAGCATCTGATTAAGTGCATCTTCCACACGGCGCGCAATATCCTGAAAGAGCCGCTTCTCCTCTTCTGTCCAGATACGGGAATGGGTGCATTCATGCAGGCCGAGCATCCACGGTTTCCCATGATCCGGGCGAATCATAATAGCCATAACAGATTTAATGGAGAATTTTTTGGCCCACTTAGGTCGGCCGGGAATAGGTCTGGTTACGCCGTAGAGAAGGATTTCGGAGGAGTCATGAACATTGCGCAGCTCTTCAATCATTTCAGGGTTTGTGGGGATTTTTCCCCGCATTGAAAATGAGCCGGGGAATTCCGGAACACTTTTTTCATAGGGGATGTTCCAATATTTGGAATTCAGGTCAAGCGGGTGAAGCAGATAGGCTCTGCTGCATGAGAAGATCTCCAGCATCACTTCAAGCGAGTGGTTGAGTGCCCGATCCATATGTGTGGACTGATGGAGAATGCGTTCCAGCTTGTCCACACTCTGCAGGTAATGCAGATGAATGGCTTGTGTCTGTTCAGCTTTTTCACGGTCTGAAGTGAAAAAATAACCAAGAGCAGTAAAGATAATGAGCTCGACCAGAGCCAGTATTGTCTGAAGTGGTGTGTAGTAGAGTGTAAGCAGTCCGAATTGACTTAGTGTGATTCCCGTAATGAGTGCCAGATAATAGACCATAGTCCATGCAAAGCCTGTTCGGGTGCCCAGAAAGAAGAAGACAATCATCGGGTAGCCGAATATCCAGTAAATGCCCGTATTTCCTGCTGTAGGAATAAAAATTAGCGGGGCAAAAATAACCAGAGTATCAAAACCGATCAGGTGCTTGATAATGCCCAGTGGGGCACCTTTTCTCAGCCAGGAGTAGACAGGGGGCAGAGTCAGAAGTACAAGAAATTCAACGAAGGCCAGAAGCTTAAGATCCAGGGAGTAGTTGAGATAGGAGAAGAAGGCCAGCACACCCATTGAGAAGAGCAGAAAGCGTGAGAGTGACTGATTGGTCAGGGTTCTCTCTTCGAGCCACTTTTTCTTTATGGTCTGTTGCATGGAGAGAGTGTAGTCGGTTTTATAAATAGCTTAAATAAAAAAAGAGGGCCTGCTAGAGGCCCTCTTTTAAGATAGTGTGAAAGTTAAATTAACGCTTCGAGAACTGTGGAGCGCGACGGGCTTTTTTCAAGCCGGGCTTCTTACGTTCAACAACCCGGGCATCACGGGTCAGCAAGCCTTCAGCCTTCAGCTGTGGGCGAAGCCCTGAGTCATACTCAAGAAGAGCACGTGCTATGCCATGGCGTACTGCGCCTGCCTGTCCGGAAACACCGCCTCCGGCAACGTTAACACGCACATCAATACGATCAGTTAGCCGGGTAAGTGCCAACGGTGAGAGTGCTTCCTGACGAATAATCTCGATCGGGAAGAAATCTTCGATGCTGCGGTTGTTAATGTTAACCTGGCCACTGCCTGGCTGAATCATTACTCGGGCTACGCTGCATTTGCGACGGCCTGTTCCACGGTAAAATTTATCTGACATATTTATAAATCCTTAACCAGTTTGCTTAGTTTAGCTTCAGTGTTTCAGGCTGTTGAGCAGTGTGTGGATGATCAGAACCCGCATATACTTTCAGCTTTTTCAACATAGAGCGGCCCAGTGAATTCTTGGGCATCATGCCCTTCACTGCCAGCTCAATAATTCTCTCCGGGAAACGCTCGCGCTGCTTCTCAAGTGTGATACTTTTCAATCCGCCTGGATACTGAGAGTGCCGGTAGTAAGTCTTCTGTTCTTCTTTGCGACCGGTCACTTTTATCTTCTCAGCATTGATCACAATCACGTGGTCACCGCAGTCTGCATGCGGGGTATATTGCGGACGGTGTTTGCCGCGCAGAATTCTGGCAATTTCAGTTGACAGGCGACCCAGAATCAGGTCTTCCGCATCAACAATATACCATTTACGTTCAATGTCTTCAGGACGGACGGTCCAAGTGCGCATGGCCAAACTCCATAACTCAAAATCAAAAAAAGTCCATTTCGGTGGGCGGCGCAGTATAAAACGGGAGGGGTTGATGTCAACTTATTAAGATACGGGATGCGGGTTTTGATTCAGGGCGTCCGTGCGCTTCACCCTCTGGGCAGGAAGACCGTCCAAATCGGCTCTCCTGCCGATTTGTCGTACCTTACCCTTGGATGAACCGTTCTCGGCCATGGATGGCCGACTTCAGTAAGCAATCGAAAATCACGCTTTTCGATTGCGCAGCGGGCAAAAGGCAGACAATGAGGCAGGAGCCAAACTGGACGCCGACAGGCGGGGCGAAGCCCTGAAGGCATGGATGCCTGAATCAATGCTCTTTTACGGATGTTTCAAGTTGCCAATAGCACTCCGGCCGATAGAGTTCCAGTTCTCCGGAAGCCGAGCCGAAATGGTTAGTCAGAGGTTGCTAAAGTCTGTGAAAGAGCGGCATGAATTCATTCTTGGTGAAGTGGTAAAAGCCTATCTTGATACAGGACAGGCCGTTGGTTCGCGTGTGCTTTCCAAACGTGGTGATCTGGGGTTGAGTCCGGCATCTATTCGTAATGCAATGGCTGATCTGGAGCAGATGGGACTACTCTGCTCTCCACACACTTCTGCAGGTCGTAAGCCGACCGACAGTGGATTGCGCTATTTTGTTGATTCATTGATGGTGGTCGATTCGAATCTTCATGATCATCTCACCGCATCGGTTAGCAGCCATCTGTACCTGGAGAGAGATATTAATCAGGTTTTGCAGCAGGCAACCGATGAGCTGGCAAGCCTGACCCGGTTTGCAGGCCTCGTCTCCGTTCATGAGCCTGATTTCAGACGCATTGAGAAGATTGAACTTGTTCCTATTTCTACTGAACAGATTCTTGCCGTGATTGTCTCCAATAAAGGCGAGGTTCAAAACCGGCTGGTTCGACGTGATACTCAACTGAGTGATAGCCGATTGGCTGAAATATCCAGGAATCTGTCGGAACTGCTCGCTGATTGTGGTCTTGATGAGGCTCGTGTTCGGCTGACCAGAGAGATCGATCATGACCGTCTGCGTATTCGGCAACTGCTTGAGGAGTTGCAACAGTGGGCTGAAAACCCTACAGAGGGAAAGAGTGATCTGATTTTCAGTGGTCAGAGTCAGCTGCTGAAAGTGCCGGAGTTTGGTGTGATTGAGACTGTACGCTCTCTCTTTATGGCCTTTGAAGAGAAAGAGGAGCTGCTGAAACTTGTTGAACAGGTTGAACAGTCGGAACATGGGGTGAAAGTTTTCATCGGCCATGAGCATGCTCTGGTTGATATGGATGAGGTTTCGGTTGTCCTCTCCCGTTTTGAGGGTGAGGGGAGAATTCTTGGAACGCTTGGAGTGATCGGGCCAAAGCGGATGCACTATGACCAGGTGTTACCGATTGTGGACTGTACAGCACGCTGGGTAAGCCGGGTGTTAGGAGGAAATCATTGAGCAAGAAGAAACATACAGAGAGAGAGAAGCATAAGGGAAAGGCTCTTTCCAAAGAGCCTGCTCAGGAAGATGCACTTAAAGTTGCTCAGGCAGAAGTTGCAGAACTGAAAGACAAACTGCTTAGAATGCATGCAGAGATGGATAATCTGCGCAAACGTACAGCCCGTGAAATTGAAGAGTCACGTAAATTTGCAGTCGAAAGGTTTTCAGCCGCACTGCTTGATGTGGTGGATAACCTTGAGCGCGCGCTGGAAGTTGAAGAGGGTAACGAAGCCGGTCTGCGCGAGGGTGTGAAGCTTACATTTGATTCATGGCACACCATGATGGAGAAGTTTGAGCTTAAGCGGATAGATGCTGTGGGTGAAATGTTTGATCCTCACAAACATGAGGCACTCTCCAAGATACCGGGTGATGAGCCT
>JAJRVG010000004.1 GCA_021545595.1 Zetaproteobacteria bacterium
CATGGGCAAAGCAGAGACGAGCAAAGGCGGCAGTAGTGTCATCCAGTTTCACATCCACATCACCCTCATGATTGGGGTGCACCCATGATCTGCCCTGCTTGAAACCAAGGAAAATCACTGCATTGGTATCACGTACATGGATACGGAACACCTTGCCGTTTAGTGCCTCCAGTAGCGGAGCGAGTGACTTGTCACGAGAGAAAAAGAGTTCCAGCACGGTGGAGAGGACCACGCATTGAACAGGAACTGGAATCAGCCGCAATGGCAAAAACATGACTGACACTTTATTTTTCCCGGCCTACGGCATCATGCTTCGGCCTTGAACACGCATCGAAAAGCACGGTTTTCAATACCCTCACGGGCGCACTGACACTTGTGGCAGAGAGGGTGCCCTGGGGTAAAGGATGAAGGCCATGAACGGCCTGAATCAAGGCGCATCTCATAATTTGTATCCTCTATGCAACGCCACAACACCGCCTGTCATATTCTCATGCTTCACCAGATCGAAGCCGGCCCACCGAACCAGTCTGGAGAAACGCTCCTGGTCGGGGAATCGACGGATCGACTCGACCAGATACTGGTAGGAGTCACGATCGCCGGTGATCCACTCACCCATCGCAGGGATCATGTTAAAAGAGTAGGCGTCATAGACCACATTGAGCAATGGTAGCACCGGCCGGGAGAACTCGAGGCATATAAACTGCCCGCCTGGCTTTAGCACCCGATAGAACTCAGCCAGCCCCGCCTCGATATCGACAAAGTTCCGGATACCGAATGCAATCGAAACCACATCGAATGAGTTATCAGCAAAAGCGAGCTGTGTGCCGTCAGATTGAATGCAGTCGGCACTGCCTGCAAGGAAGCCCTCATCAATCACCCGACGGGCACCCTCAGCCAGCATCGGCCCATTCAGATCGGTCAGAATCAGACGGCCGGAACGATCTCCTCTGGCACCCATTTTTTTTAGCATCCCGATGGAGATATCACCAGAGCCTGCCGCCACATCAAGCACGGTGGAATCCCGCTTGACTGCCGCCACCTGAATCATACGTCGCTTCCATAAGCGGTGCATACCTGCACTCATGGCATCATTCATAATATCATACTTGTCAGCAACCGATGAGAAGACACCCATTACCCTGCCCGCCTTCTCACTGGCATCAACCGTTTCAAAACCAAAATGTGTCTGAGAACTCATGACCGCAAGCGTAACAGAATCAGGGGCAGGGCGTGAAGCGCATTTGATACATCCGCAAAAGAGTTTCTCTCTTTTGCTTGCGGCGTATCAGGAAAAACGCGGTTTCCCTGATGCTCACGAACCCTGCCGGATTCGCCTGCCTTTCATGGCGGGTGAACAGAGCCTCGGCACATGGATGTACCCGCACCACGCCCGCATCCCGAACCGCACCAAAACCGGTGAATAAGCTGTGGAGAAACGGTGGATCAAAAGTGTATCAATAAACACTATCAATAGTGTATCAAGATTGCTTGACACCCAAGATATAGTGCTTCATATTCACCACCACTAAATTTTATAAGTCACCACTTATGCACTAGCTGGAGGGAGAGTCCGTATGAGCGCAAGCACCACTGCTACCAACACCATGTTGGAAGAGTCTACCGGTCTGCCGGTTGAAAAAAGTCTGGAGAAGAGTATTTCGCTGCAACCCGCATCGGAAGATATCTGGGACAAAAAGTATCGCCTGAAAGATAAGAACGGTGAAGCTGTTGATGCCGATATCGAGGCCAGCTACGAGCGTGTTGCCCAGGCGTTGGCCGCTGTTGAAGATGAGGAGAAGCGTGAGTTCTGGTTCAACCGTTTCACCTGGGCATTGCAGCAGGGTGCGATTCCGGCCGGGCGCATCATATCCAATGCCGGTGCTGAGGCACACAAGCCTGCCACCTCCACCATCAACTGTACTGTTTCCGGCGCTGTGCCCGATTCAATGGATGGTATTCTTTCCATGGTGCGAGAGGCAGGGCTGACACTGAAGGCCGGCTGTGGTATCGGTTATGAGTTCTCCACACTGCGTCCAAGGGGTGCCTACGTATCGGGTGCCGGTGCCTACACCAGTGGGCCACTCTCGTTCATGGATATTTTTGATAAGATGTGCTTTACCGTATCGTCGGCCGGTGGGCGACGCGGCGCACAGATGGGTACCTTCGACATCTCGCACCCTGACATTGCCGATTTCGTCCGCGCCAAGCGTGAAGATGGACGCCTGCGCCAGTTCAACCTCTCCTGCCTGATTACTAAAGATTTCATGGAGGCGGTTAAGAACGATACCGACTGGGATCTTATTTTCCCGGCCACCACCGGAGAGGCCGAAAGTGCTGATGAGAAGATCGTCTGGCGTCAGATGCCACACTTTACCAGCAACGCCATCCGCAACGACAAGGGTGAGGTAGCCTGTAAAGTCTACAAGACCATCAAGGCACAGCGTCTGTGGGAT
This sequence comes from Zetaproteobacteria bacterium, assembly GCA_021545595.1. Classification (GTDB taxonomy): domain Bacteria; phylum Pseudomonadota; class Zetaproteobacteria; order Mariprofundales; family Mariprofundaceae; genus WSZY01. The sequence goes on from JAJRVG010000004.1 coordinate 2,454, forward strand.
GTAATCATGTCATCCACCTATGACTACGCCGAGCCGGGATTCATTCTGATTGATGAGGTTAACGAAAAGAACAACAACTGGTTTTGTGAAGATGTCCGTGCCACCAACCCTTGTGGAGAACAGCCACTGCCACCATACGGTGCCTGCCTGCTCGGCTCCGTCAACCTGACCAAGTTCATACGCGATCCGTTCACCGATCACGCCCACTTTGATTGGGATGCCTATCGTGAAGTGATCTCCATCTTCACCCGCATGCTTGATAACGTGGTGGAGATCAACGGCCTGCCGCTCAAAAAGCAGCGTGATGAGATCATGGGTAAGCGCCGCCACGGCATGGGCTTCCTGGGTCTCGGCAGTGCCCTGACCATGATGAAGGTGCCTTACGGTTCGCCAAAATCACTGGAGATTACCGAGAAGATCGCTTATGAGATGGCACGCACTGGTTTCCAGACCGGCATCGAACTGGCCAGGGAGAAGGGTCCTGCCCCGATCATGAATCAGGAGTTTGAGATCACACCTGAACTGATGGCCAAGCAGCCAGCTATGGCTGATGATGGTATCAAAATCGGTGACAAGCTTAAGGGCAGGGTACTGTGGGCAAAATACTCCAACTACATGCGTCAATTCGCCAAACACGGCAATATCGAAGATGCCAAGATGCTGAAAGAGCTGGAGGAGCAGGGCTGTCGTTTCACCCACCACTCATCCATCGCGCCGACCGGCACCATCTCACTGAGCCTGGCCAACAACGCCTCCAACGGTATTGAACCAAGTTTTGCCCACCATTACGCGCGCAACGTCATCCGTGAAGGCAAGAAGTCGAAAGAGAAAGTAGATGTGTTCTCCTACGAGCTGCTCGCTTACCGTGAAGAGGTCAATGCTGATGCGATGCCCTCTTTCGGGAACGATTCTGAAGATACGGCAAACACGCTGCCGAGCTACTTCATCTCTGCTGATGAAGTAACGCCAAAACAGCATGTTGATATCCAGGCTGCAGCACAGAGATGGGTTGATTCGTCGATCTCCAAGACCGCCAACGTACCAACCGATTTTCCATATGAGGATTTTAAGGATATCTACCTCTACGCCTACGAGAAGGGGCTGAAAGGCTGCACCACCTTCCGCTTCAATCCTGAAGCGTTCCAGGGCGTGCTGGTCAAGGAAGAGGATCTGGAAAACACCATGTATAAATTCACTCTGGATGACGGCAGTGTCGTCGAGGTGAAGGGTAACGAAGAGATTGAATATGATGGTGAAATGCACACCGCCGCGAATCTGTTCGATGCGCTCAAAGAAGGGTATTACGGAAAGTTTTGAATGAACCACAGAGACGCAGAGGCACAAAAAGTTTTGGCTCAAAATGGCCTTTCTTTGTGTCTTGGTGACTTCGTCCCCGTCGGGGATTTCCAGGGGTCATGGTGAAAAAAATCAATTGGCCAGAGCTACGGCTCCCGCCAATCAACCTGTGGGTGGTGGCATCGCTACCTGGAAGCAAGCCATCGAAAATGTTCCATTTAGACATGGCCACCCACACTCACCGGAGGCAGCGCCCGGGGTTCTCTGCAAAGAGACCGAGTGCGCTGAACAGCCATGTTAATGGCCACACCCAGGACGGGTGTGCAGATCAAAGCACTTTGATCTGTGAGAAGCGTGGAAATCATAATTTTCGCGCTGCGAGGAGTAGAAAGGCTATGGACACTCTTTCTACGGTGAGAACAAACATACATAGACGGCTGGTGTCACTACTGGCGGTTCGTGGAGGTAAACTATGAGCATTAAGATTGAGCAGAAGATCACCGGTTATACCATCGCCAGGCCTGAAGGCGAGCAGGAGGATAATGTCGCACATATCGCACCACTGCTTGAGCGTGATGATATTCTTGAAGGCAGCACCTACAAGATCAAAACCCCGCACTCCGAACATGCGATGTATATCACCATCAATGATGTGGTGATTAACGCAGGCCAGCCCGATGAACACCGACGTCCGTTTGAGGTGTTTATCAACTCAAAAAATATGGAACATTTCATGTGGATTGTGGCACTCACCCGCGTGCTCTCCGCGATCTTCAGAAAAGGTGGTGATGTCACTTTCCTGGTGGAAGAGATGAAAGCGGTATTTGACCCACGCGGTGGCTACTACAAGAAGGGTGGCAGATATATGCCATCGATTGTTGCCGAGATCGGTGAAGTGATTCAGCAGCACCTGGTCTCCATCGGCATGATGGAGGGTCAGCTCAACACCGCTGAGCTTGAAGCCAAGCGTAAAGAAGCTGAAGTGAAGCTGGGCCCTGATGCCATGGCCAAAGGCAACCAGTGCGACAAGTGCGGCGCCATGGCAGTTGTCCGTCTGGATAATTGTGACTGCTGTCTGGAGTGCGGTGATTCGAAGTGCGGTTGACAGAAACCATAGCATTCGAGAGGTTGCGCAGATGAACGATATTGTACAACGGCTTAAAGCACTTAAGCAGGCTTGGCAAAACATCCCGAACGTTCCGGATGACCTGACAATGCTGGGTCTTCCCGGCAAGGATGGCCGATTTATAGAAGACGCAATCGATGAGCTTGCCTGTATAGCTGCAAAACTGGTGCCTGCCCCGGCAGAGATCCTGATGATGATAAAACCCCTGTGCGAGAATCACCTGAAACTGCTCGAAGCCTTCTTCACCCAGGAGATCAGCGGTCACCCCAGCATGCAGATGCTCACTTTCGTAACATTGCTACAACAACTACAGACCTGCCTCAAAGAAGCCGTACATGATACGTCCGGGGAAATCGGCAGCTACCGGCAGAACCCGTCCCAGGTCGCCTGACCGCTAAGACAGAGGTTCGTTGGAAATACCTGTTTTGTCATTTAGGGTTCGGAAACTGAACTTCACCCGCCCGGCAACAACCTCTTATTAAACTACCCAAAGGAAGTGTTATGACACCTGATGACCTGAGTATTGATTATGAAGAGGATGGTATTCTGACCACCAAACAGACAGACAAAATGATCCTCAGCAAAGGCGCATGGGTCACAATCATATTCAAATACCGGAGCTGGATTAAGGCAGATCAGGCCTATAGCGATGATAAATTTACCATTCGCCGTTTCCAGAAACGCAATGGTGAATACGTGCCTCGCTCCAAGTTCAATATCACCAATGCCAAGCAGGCAAAGCTGATTGTAGATACGCTTACAAAGTGGACTAAAGAGTAACAGGGTTCCCTGTCACGTAAAACAGTGAGCGGGGAGGGTTTAACCGGGAGTCATGACTGGAAAAAGACAGGTGACCGGTTACTGCCTCAGAAGATCAGCGCTCCGTATAACTGCAGGCCACTGGTTTTCCATCCGACCGAACCGAAATAACCGGGTTGGTCAATATCAGCCTTTAGTCGCAGCAGGCTGTAGCCCGCGCCGACACCGAAATTCCTGAACAGGCGGTACTCGGCGGCGACCCCTGCATCTGTTACACCCGCTTTCACGCCATTGAAACTTGCCTGAAAATAACCGAAGTTACCTTTCAGTATCCAGCGGTCACTTGCTGCCCAGTCGAAAATGACTCCCACTGTGGGGATCGGCACCAGGACGCTGGCACCGGCGGTTGATGCCAGCGTCCCGTTGTTCAGCGTACTCAGTGTACCGCTCACATCCAGCTTGATCCGTGCCAGGCCAACACCAAGCTTTGCAGCCAGCTCAAGGCTATCCGTCTTGTAGAACGAGTACCCGTAACCCAGGTTAAAAACCTCCCAACCGGAGGCTACGCGCACATTGGAGCCAGCCAGAATCGTGTCATTAATGCCGAGATCGGGAATGCTGATCGGTCCAATATCAGTC
>JAJRVG010000005.1 GCA_021545595.1 Zetaproteobacteria bacterium
ACTACACGCGCTGGAGGATCTGGGTTTTTTCTGCACCGACAATCTGCCGGTGGAGATGCTCTCCGGCTGGGCCAGGCAGGTGGAGAAGCAGCAGCAGAACGCAGCGGTCTGCGTTGATATTCGAAGCAGTGCCAGCCCGGAAACACTCAATCATGCACTTGAGAAAGCAGGCAGCGAAAATGAGTGGCAACTGCTTTTCATCGATGCCAGTGATGAAGTGCTCCTGCGCCGCTTTTCAACGCTAAGGCGCAAACACCCGTTCAGCTCCGATGAAGAGCTTTCCAAAACCATTGATGGTGAACGCAATGCACTAAAACAGCTGCGTGAACATGCCAATCTGGTTCTCGACAGCAGCAACCTTAACCCATACGAACTGTCGGATATGGTCGAATCATTCTGGAAGAACCGGTGTGAGGGCGCACACCTGCCACATGATATGGTCTGCTCCATTATCTCCTTTAGTTATCAGCGCGGCTTGCCTCCCGCTGCCGATATGGTGGTCGATATGCGGTTCCTGCCCAATCCGCATTATAACCCCGAACTTGCCCCGCTTACCGGACAGGATGCGCCTGTTCAGGCATTTCTGGCGGGGCTGGAGGATGTGAAAGAGGCAGAGGAGAAGCTGTGCGACTGGCTCAGCTTCATCTGGCCCCGGCTGAAGCAGGAACGAAAACGCTATTTTACACTGGCTCTGGGGTGTAGCGGCGGCAAACACCGCTCTGTCTATATGGCAGAGAGGGTGGCAAAGTGGTTACGTGATCAGGATATTGCCACACCGGTTCTGGCCCACAGAGAATTGGATCGCATCACGCCATAACCGGTTGGATAGCCACAGGAGTAACAGATGATTGGAATCGTACTCATAGCACATGCCCGTATCGCCAGCGAGATGCTGGCGGCGGCAGAGCATGTGCTTGGAAAACAGTCTCTGATTATGTCATTGAATGTTGAAGACTCCGACCGGCCTGATCAGCTTCATGAGCAGCTTCAGCAGATGGTTCAGCAGACCAATACCGGTGATGGTGTGCTGATTTTTGCTGATATGTTCGGTGGCACTCCATGCAATGTGGCTCTTGGTGTTATCAGTGAGGGCAGTGTTGAGATGATATCAGGCTTTAATCTGCCATCGCTGATCAAAGCCATCTCCCTGCGCCAGCAACCCGGCAGCCTGCATGAACTGGCACATGAAGTGGTCTCCTCCGGGCAACAATATATCTGCCTTGCGTCCGATTATATGATCAAACATGATGATCAGAAGTGTAAGCCGGCAACAGGTGATCTCCCCCATGGCTAGTCGTCAGGTACATATCCAGAACAAACTGGGGCTTCATGCCCGGGCATCTGCCCGGCTTGTCTCGGCAGCCTCCCGTTATGCCAGTTAAATCACACTGGCGAAAGATGAGGTCGAAGTGAATGCAAAAAGTATCATGGGCATCATGATGCTGGCTGCCAGTAAGGGCACCCATCTGGTTCTTGGGGCAGAAGGCCGTGATGCCGAAGAGGCACTTGATGCCATTGAGCAATTGATCAACAACCGCTTTGGAGAGGAAGAGTAGCCGTGGCTGCAGCAAACCGCCCCACTTTCCGCGGCAGCGGAGTTGCAAGCAGTGACGGCATTGTTATCGGCTATATCCAGAAGCTTGCCGCAGGCCGCCACCCAATCCCGGAGCGAACTATCGAACACGCAGGCATCCCTTTTGAACTGCAACGGCTGGATAGTGCCCTGCAGAAGGCGCTAAAGGAGCTGGATGAGGAGCAGGAGCACCTGATCGGTCTCAAGACTCAGGAACCGCTATTGATTCTGGAGGCACATCGCATGATGTTGCTCGATCCGGAGCTGATTCAGAAGGTTCGCCAGCTCATTGAGGACAAACAGATCAATGCCGAGTGGGCGCTGCGCCAGCAGCTCGATGCAATCGGGTTGGTATTTGATGAGATTGAAAACCCCTATCTGCGGGAGAAAAAAAGTGATGTTGAGCAGGTGGGTATACGCATACTGCGCCAGTTGATGGGTCAGTCACTGAAGCTTGAACTGCCCAGCGGTTCAGAGCCCCAGATTCTGCTTGGTCAGGAGTTTTCGCCTCAGGATATTGTAACGCTGTGGCGTCTTGGTATTGCCGGAATCATTGCTGAACAGGGCGGCATGAACGCCCACTCCATCATTGTCGCTCGCGGTATCGGCCTTCCGGCACTAATCGGTTCAGACAATATTCTGGACAAGGCCGAAGATGGTGATGCGATTATTCTTGATGCCAGGCTGGACAAATGGATTCTCAACCCTACCGGGCAGGATCTGGAACAGTACCTGAACTTTATGGCTGCTTTTGAAGTGATCCGTATTGAGCTTGAACAGTTTGCGGACAAGCCCTCCCTCAGCCGTGATGGAAAAGCACTTCCGATCATGGCCAATCTTGAGTTTAAGGAAGAGCTGACGCAGACCCATCATGTGGGAGCAGAGGGGATCGGCCTCTTCCGAACCGAGTTTGGCTTCCTGCAGAGCCATGATATGCCAAGCCACAGCACAGAGCACCAGTACCGGGACTACTCCCATATCATCCACTCCATGCGAGGGGCACCGGTCACCTTCCGGCTGCTTGATATCGGCGGTGATAAACCGGCCCTCTTCCAGCAACTGTCCGGATACCGGTATGGCGGTGCCAATCCCGCTATGGGCCTGCGTGGTGTCCGGCTTCTACTGCATCTGCCGGAACTGCTGAAACATCAGCTGACTGCCCTTCTCAAGGCTGCTGAAGATGGCCCGCTCAATATTCTCGTGCCGATGGTGACCAGTGTTGAGGAGATGGAGCAGGTTCGGGATATCATCGAAGCCTGCAAACAGACACTGGGGGTCACCCGGCATATTCCGCTCGGAGCCATGATCGAGGTTCCAGCTGCCGTGATGATTGCCCGGGAGCTCGCTACCGTCTCCGACTTCTTCTCCATCGGCACCAATGATCTGATCCAGTATACACTGGCAGCAGACCGTGGTGATGAAGATGTCGGCCCGATCTATAGCCCGGATCATCCGGCAATTTATCAATTTATCAAAATGTCAGTGAAGGCCGCCAGCAAGGCGGAAATCCCCATCTCTGTCTGCGGTGAACTGGCGGCAGACCCCGGCTGGACACAATCTTTTCTGAATATGGGGATGGACTCCCTCTCCATGGGCCTGAACAGTGTCCTGACGATTCGCAAACATCTGAGCCACCTGAAGTACCAAGCGGACTCTGATTGACCGCTCCCTTCCCACAACACGTCTCCTCTCTTTGCCTGATTGCCCCTCTCCGTTTACCATACGCGCCTGAAAAGTTTACAGCGGAGTAAAAAACATGCGTTATGACTGGAGTGTTGATGAAATTGAAGAGCTGTTTGAGCTGCCGTTTAATGATCTGATATTCCGTGCCCAGCAGGCGCATCGGGCGCATTTTGACGCCAATGAAATACAGCTCTCCACACTTCTCTCAATCAAAACCGGTGGCTGCCCCGAAGATTGTAAATACTGCCCGCAGAGTTCCCGTTACGACACAGGTCTGGAAAAAGAGCTGCTGATGGCCAAGGAAGAGGTCATAGCCAACGCACGCGCCGCAAAAGAGAAGGGCGCAACCCGTTTCTGCATGGGTGCTGCGTGGCGTGAGCCGAAAGGCCGTGCATTTGAAATCGTCTGCGACATGGTCAGTGAAGTACGTGATATGGGTATGGAAACCTGTGCCACGCTCGGCATGCTTACCGAAGAACAGGCCGCCAGACTCAAAGAAGCCGGGCTGGATTATTACAACCACAACCTTGATACCGATCCGGAATACTAC
>JAJRVG010000034.1 GCA_021545595.1 Zetaproteobacteria bacterium
CCGCGCTGATTCGGTGCCGGAAATTGCCAGCCACACACCCGTCTTTCAGGGTGAGCAAAGCTGTAAACAATGTCACACAAAACGGCATGCAATGTGGTCACAGGGCAGACATCAGTCAGTTTCATGTGAAGACTGTCATGGTGCGGCAGGTGACCATCCGCTATCCGGAAAACTTCCTGTACCAAAAGATACAGTCCGATTATGTGCTGCCTGCCATGAAGCAAAACCCGCTCGGCCAGCCCATCATCCTCAAATTATTATCAGGGAACATGCAGGCGAGCAAACATGTGTCGAATGTCATAACCCACACTCTCCACTGCATTTTAAGTGGGAGGATAGCAGCGGAATAATCGATCAGTTGCGTAATACGGGAGAGATGCATGGCTAATTTCCACAATCAGCGTCGGAAGTTCCTGGCCTTGTTATTCAAGAGTGCTGCTTATCTGTTTATGCTTCTGACCACGGGACGACTGTTCCTCCGAGGGAGCAGTGCAGAGGCTGCCAGTCGCTCATTCCCGACCCCGGATTATGACTGGAACAAACACCAGTGGGGCTTCGGTATTGATGCAACGCGCTGCATTGGTTGTAATAAATGCGTGGATGCTTGTAAGGCCGAGAATGGTGTTCCCAGTGATGCCCATCATTTCCGCACATGGATAGAGCGTTACGCCCACCTTGATGGCGAAGAGAACGTGCGAGTCGACAGTCATAATGATCCCGGCAATATCAAGGTGTCGCTCCAGGCTGGAGAAACACGCTTTGACAACCGTTATCAGGATGCCAATGTTGAAAAGGCATTCTTTGTTCCCAAGCTTTGCAACCATTGCGAAAACCCTTCCTGCGTACAGGTCTGCCCCACCGGCGCAACGTTCAGAACCAAAGACGGTGTAGTGCTGATTGATCAAAAATACTGCATCGGCTGCCAGTACTGTGTACAGGCATGTCCATATGGTGCCCGTTTCTTTAACCCGGAGCTGAATGTCGTAGACAAATGTACATGGTGCTATCATCGCATCACACGTGGCCTGCAGCCTGCCTGTGTTGAGGTCTGCCCGACTCAGGCGCGTATCTTTGGAGATCTGAACGAGGCAGAAAGTCCGATTAGCACATTCGTACGCAAGAACCGCGTCGATGTACTCAAACCTGCAATGGGCAACAGACCACGTGTTTTCTATGTCGGTATCGACAAGGACGTATCATGAACGAGGTACTGTACCATATCGCTCCGTTCACCGGTTATGTTTACCCGAATGAATCAGTCATTGCTTGGGGCATTCTTATTGTCTTCTACCCGTACATGACAGGCCTTGTCGCTGGCTCTTTCACTGTTTCCAGCCTCTACCACATCTTAGGCATTAAGGCCCTGCAACCGGTTGCCCGCTTTGCGTTGCTCACAGCTTTGGCTTTCATGCTCTTTGTACCCATGCCTCTGCTCTTTCATCTTGGACATCCGGAACGTGCCTTCAATGCAGTGCTGACACCGCACTGGACATCCGCCTTTGCCGCATTCGGCTATATCGCCGGTTTTTACGTCATCGTTCTGATGCTGGAAATCTGGTTCGCCTTTCGTGTTGATATTGTCGCCAGAGCACAAAATAGCAGCGGAGTGTTGAAGCTCATTTACCGCCTGCTTGCACTGGGCTCCGATGATGTTTCGCAAAACGCCCTTAACTATGACCGTCGCTGGCTCTGGTGGCTGGCGCTGATTGGTCTGCCCTGCGCCCATATTCTGCATGGCTATGTTGGTTTCGTGTTCGGCTCACTCAAGGCACGTGAGTGGTGGGCTTCGGACCTGATGCCTGTCATATTTCTGGGTTCGGCCATTATCTCAGGTGTTGCGATGCTGATTCTGCTGTATGCCGGTATCTGCAGGTTCCGTAAAATGACAACTGACTTTTCATGCATGCGCACACTGACCTATATCCTGTGGGGATTCCTGATATTCACGCTCGTTCTTGAGTTCCTGGAGTTTATCAACCTTATTTATAAAAACAGGGAAGGGACAAACATGATCATGACACTGCTTGCAGGACCACTCTGGTATGGCCTGATCGTCCAGCTTGCCGGTTCCATGATTGCACTATTGATACTCGGGACAATGATCTACCGCAAAACAGCAGGCAGACAACTTGTAGCAGGCCTGATTGGCAGTGCGTTGCTGGTATTGATCGCCGTATTTGCGATGCGCTGGAATGTGGTAATTGGCGGTCAGGAGGTATCAAAAACCATGAAAGGTCTGCTTGATTACCAGACGCCCATATTTGGAGGAGAAGGGTTGATCGCATCCCTGTTTCTGTTTACTTTACCGTTTATAACCCTGTGGTTACTGACACGCCTGCTTCCCCCCTGGCAACAACGAGATTGAGGTCGTTGACGTCGGTCGTTAAGTTTATATAATGACCAATGATCGGGAATCAATTCCATCCCATAAAGTGAGTTCCATATGCCAGGATATAAGCGTTTCCATGATACGTCCGTAAGTGAGCGTATCCTTGATACAATGTTTCTGCTTACCATCGGACTGGGCTATCTGTTTGCTCTTGGCCACATGTACTTCTCGCATGAAGGGCGCGATGGTCAACCCGGCCTGTCAGTTGAAGATATAAAAATTGCCTACTACGGAAAACATCAGCAGACCCGGCTTGGTGCAGCCCTGAACGCTTCCATGGGTGGTAATCTGGAGTCTCCGGAACAGAAAGAGATTATTTTCAAATGGATTGAAAATGGAACTGATGTGGATGAGTTTAATGCCAATGTAGCTCCGATCATGAATGAAAACTGTGTCACGTGTCACTCCAGTAAATCCGGTATGGGACTCCCCTCACTGACCAACTATGAGGAGGTGATGAAGGTTACCCATAACGATACCGGCGCTTCCATTCAGAGCCTAGTAAGGGTTTCACACATCCATCTCTTCGGCATCGCTTTTATCCTTTTCTTTGTCGGCCGAATCTTCATCCTCTGTGAAATGCCGATCATGGTAAAGCGTATCGCCGTTGCCATACCGTTCATAGCCATCCTGCTTGATATTCTCTCCTGGTATTTGACAAAAATTATCCCCGGCTTCGCATACATCGTGGTGCTATCCGGTGGACTGATGGGCCTGTCACTCGCCGGCCAGATTCTCATGTCCATTCATCAGATGTGGTTCTACAAGCCCAAGCAGGTTCCCATTGAGATGTAGCGGGCATTTTCCACCCTCTGGAGGAATAATAAAGGCTCGTTATGCCCAAGCAGTTTGTTTAACATTTGTACTGAAAGGAGAAATAAAATGAATAATATCGTAAAAGCCCTCGCTGTACTCGCCGTTATGGGCATGCTGGACACCCCGGCTATCGCATCCGATGCACCGGATGGCGCAAAGATTTTCAAGAAAAAATGTGCCATGTGCCACAAAGTTGACAGGAAAAAAGTCGGCCCCGCAGTCAAGGCTATGAATCAGGACAGTGAGGTGCTACGTTCCACCATTGCAAACGGCAGGAAGATGATGCCAAAATATTCCAGCAAACTTTCAGCCGAAGAGATTGATGCGGTTGTAGCATACCTGAAAGAGCAGCAGAAGTAATTCATACTTCTCTGATCTACTGTTAAAAGCCCTGGAGGAAGCATGCTAAAAACTTTTTTTATACTCACTGCCTTGATGTCTCTTGTGGCAGGAACCGCTCAGGCCAGTAACCTGCCCGATGGTAAAGCACTCTTTTCCAAAAATTGTGCAATCTGTCACGGTATTGATGGCAGCGTCAGTGACTATGGTAAAACGCTGGAACCTTTTCCAGCCCGAAACCTGAGGGCTATCGCACCCTATGTGGGCTATGATGAGATTCGCCGTATTGTCACCCATGGCACCCATAAAAGTAAAATGAAAGCAATGAAATACGTACTTGATCCGCTTGAAATTGAGGCGATAGTTGATTACATCAAAACGTTCTCCTACAAGCCGAACGTGGCTAATGGCAAGCAGCGGTTTAAAGAGGTGTGTGCTTCCTGCCACGGCAACGATGGTCGTGCCCAGACCGGTGTAGGTGCCAAAAACCTTGTCTACAGCAAGCTCTCCCTCGAAGAGAAGGTCCACACCATTCGCTATGGCCGTTCGGGCACGTTGATGACGGCCAAACGTCATCAGATGAGCAATGCCGATATTGCCGATATTGCCAATTATGTTGATTCGTTGAAACGTGGTGGAAACGCAAAGGTTGGCGGCAAGCTCTATGCCAGAAACTGCAAATCCTGCCATGCAACTCCATCTGACATTCATATCATTGGAAACGTAGCAGTCAGGCATAAAAAAATATCTGATATAAGTGATCACATGCTCGACCTGCGCATCCGCCATGGACGACATGTTGACCGTGAGGGCCGCAAAGCCATCAAGAAACTCTCATCCGATGATGTTCAGGATATCATCAGCTATTTAAGGAAAAATAGTAAGTGACCGATTCAAACAACGGCAGCCCCCTCTCTTCCGGAGCGGGGGCTGCCTCTCTTTTTAACCTTGATCTTATCAAAAAATATGATCAGGCAGGGCCCCGCTACACCTCTTATCCAACAGCACCCATGTTTCATGAAGGCATTAATGGAAAAACTTATGCCGAAACACTGGAGGCGGCTGGCAGAGAAAATGGGCCGCTATCACTCTATATTCACATCCCCTTCTGTAATACGGTCTGCTACTACTGTGGCTGTAACAAAATTGTCACCAGACAATACGAACGTGCTGAGCCATACCTGCAACTGCTTATGAAAGAGATTGATCTAGTTGCCGACCATATCGGTAACTCCAGAGCTGTGACCCAACTACACTTTGGCGGCGGCACACCTACATTCCTCAGTGAGGATCAGTTACGTCGACTCATGGCTCATCTCCATGACCGCTTCACTTTTGTTTCCGATGAGAAGGGTGAATACGGTATTGAGATGGATCCGCGCGAATGTTCTGAGGAGACTGTCAGGGTACTTCGTGAGATCGGCTTCAACCGTATGTCGATGGGCGTCCAGGATTTTGACCCTGACGTACAGAAGGCCGTAAACCGCATTCAATCCAAAGAGGAGACACTACGTGTACTGAAAGAGGCACGTGCTCACGGTTTCAAGTCGATGAATATCGACCTGATGTATGGACTGCCACTACAGAGCGTGGAGACATTCGACAGAACACTCTCTACTATTATTGAATTCTCTCCGGATCGCATTGCACTTTTCAACTATGCCCATCTGCCACACATGTTCATGCCGCAACGCCGAATCAATGAGGAAGAGCTTCCATCGCCACAGCAGAAGCTTGATATTCTTGAGCACAGCATCAAACGGCTGCTTGATGCCGGGTATAAATTTATCGGCATGGATCACTTCGGCAAACCGGATGATGAACTGACCATCGCTCAGAATGAGGGTAAGCTCTACCGCAACTTTCAGGGTTACTCGACACACTCAGACTGTGACCTGGTCGGCATTGGGCTTACATCAATCGGCTATGTGGGAGGAAGCTTTTTCCAGAATGCCAAAGAGATGGATGCCTATAGTGAAACGATCAGTGCCGGTCGGTTTTCTGTATTCAGGGGTTATACACTAACTGAAGAGGACCATCTTCGCCGTCATGTTATTATGCGACTGATGTGTGATTTCTCGCTTGATTTCAACGCTGTTGAGAAGCTGTTTAGCATCAACTTCAAAACCCACTTTTCTGATGCATTGGAAGACCTGAAGCCGATGCTGGAAGATGGCCTTGTTGCACTGCAGGAGAACCATCTTGATGTGCTGCCGGCAGGTCGGATGTTGATCCGTAACATAGCCATGCTTTTCGATGAGCACCTGCGCAACAAGCAGGAAAAGGTTCGTTACTCAAAGGTGATCTGATCAATATCTGTGATGGTGGCTGCAATGTATACGGGCACCGGTTGGCTGGACAACACCCCCGAAAACATAAAGCTTTGATATCATCGATAAACAGAGAGAGGATAGCCAGCCATGCACGAGCCTGAACGGTTTAAGAGCCCTGAATACCTGGCAGTACTGGGTGAAGCCAGTACTTCAGAGGCATGCCACATCTCCTCATCCGCCTTAAGTGCCATGCAGGAGGCTGCCAAAAAAGATTATCCCCTTGAAGCCTGTGGACTGTTGATCGGAAGTATCAACAGTGGCTGGCAGGTTGATGAGGCACGCCAGATCGAAAACCTCAACAAAGAGCGTGCGGCTGACCGTTTTCAACTCGACCCGGCCGGATATCAGAGCATTGATCATGAACTGCGTGGAACCGGCCGTGAGATCATTGGCGTATTTCACTCTCACCCCGATTGTCCGGCCAAACCATCTCCGACCGACATGGAGAGCGCATGGGAGGGGTTTGTCTATCCGATTATCAGCATCTACAATGGAGAAGTTGCCGACATCCTCTGCTGGAGCCTGAATGAAAATGGAAACAGATTTCAGCCACTATCGGTTAAGTATTCTAAAAAATGATTCATAACAGCCTGCTACTGACACTCCTGTGTATCATACTCACTGCCTGTACAACAACTGGGAAAGTTACCCCTGCCCAAAAGAGTGCCGGCAAAACTCCTTCTTCACTCAGCCAGATGAGTGAAGATTTTCTCTACCTGGCTGCACAGGATGCATTACGCCATGGTCAACAGGGGCTTGCCATCCGGTTCCTTACCCCTCTGGTGGAAAGGCAGCCACAGGAGAGGGTGCTACGACTGCAGCTTGCCGAGCTGCTTTTGCGTGCAAATAGGGCTGAACAGGCATCTGTTCATATCAATGCTGTAGTGGGAGATAGCAAGGCAGTGAGTGCTGCAAATGCAGATCAGGCCTATCCTTTCATTCTTCAAGCCAGAGCCATGGCTATTCTGGGGGAGACTGATAAGGCTCTCAACATCCTCTCTACGCTGCTGGCCACACAGCCTGGACTGACCAGTGCCCGAATGATTCACATCACGCTCCTGATCGGGCTCAAACGCGCGGACGAGGCTCATCTCTCCATCAATGAAGCTATTCAGAGCAACGAGGTATCGGAGATAAGGAAAATCCAGGCCGATCTCCTTATACGTCAGAACCGTATTAACGATGCCGTCAAAGCCCTCGAAGCGATGCAGAAGCTTGATGCCGGGGATGAAACGCCTCTGCTCCTTCTCCACCAGATTGCACTGCAACAGGGCAACAAGGCGCGAGCCGAACAGCTGCTCAGAAAGTATATTGAAACAAATCCTCAAGCCATGCTTGCACGCAATGCACTCGGACGTTTTCTCCTACAGTCAGGGCGCACAAGGGAAGCCATCACCATCTACCAGGGCCTTGTTCGAGACACCGGAGGTAACAGGGAGGCACTTTCAGCGCTTGGCCTGCTCTACTACCAGCTTAAGGATTATGAGAATGCTGCCAGCCAGTTTCGAAAGGTTTTGAAAAACAGCTCGGATGACCAGTCACTTTTCTACCTGGCCGCCAGCCTGGAAGCACTGAACCGAACAGAGGAAGCAGAAAAGCTCTATAAAAAGATCAATAAAAGTAGCTCTGCTTATGTGAATGCACAGCTTCGTCTTGCCAGTATGGAATTTGCAGCAGAAAACAGTGGCGCTGCTGAAAAACGGGTAAAAGCGATTATCTCCGGCTTTAGCAGTTCAGCTGATGCCTACGTGTTACTCTCCAGCATCTACGCCAGTCAGCAGAAATATCGCAAACTTCTAACAGAGACCGAAGCAGCGCTGTCACTGCCCAATCTTCCATCGAGACTTCTTTTTAACCGGGCAATCGCCCATGAACATTTCAGAGAGTATGAAGAGGTCGAGAGTGGTCTGAAGAGGCTTCTCACAATGGAGCCACAAAACTCGGAAGCCCTTAATTTTCTTGGCTACACCTATGCAGAGCAGAAGATCAATCTCGATGAGGCTGAGGCATTGATTCGAAGAGCACTAAATGAAAAACCCGATGATGGCTATTACCTCGATTCACTGGCCTGGGTCTATTATCAACGCGGAGAGTACGACAAGGCCGTCGAAACCCAGGTCAAAGCCATAAACCGCACCTCTGACGACCCTGTCATGCATGAGCATATGGGTGATATGTTCTGGAAAAAAGGTGCCAGGGCCAAGGCTCGTGACAGCTGGCAAAAGGCACTGGAACTGAAGCATGATAACCCCAGGCTTATAAAGAGAAAAATTGCTGAGGGTCTGAACGGAAAATGAGGGTTCCGGCAAGTATTGGAATAATCCTGCTTGCACTCCTGATAAGTGCATGTGCAACCATTGAGCGACATGAATCCGTTTCATCAATCGGCCCCTACCAGAATTTCACAGGCAGGCTGATCGTCATTGAGCCCACGCGCCGATGGCAGGCCATAATCCACTGGGATGGTCAACCCGACAGAGGTCAGGTTCGACTAACCCATGCAGCCAGTAACCGTATTGTTCTGGTCTCCTGGGAAGGTGAGCGGATACGTATGACAGATAACCAAAACCCCACTGGTAGCTGGAAGTATATTGACAATAGTCAGCTCCAATCTATGGGAATAATCCTTCCGCCACAGCAGCTGGCTATGATTCTTGGCGGCAGAATTCCCTACGCTCTTAAGGAACAAAAGCCCAATTTGTGGAGAGGAAAAATAGATGGCACCCTGATACTTCTTAAGTGGATTGATACACGCAAAAGGCTTGAGATCACCGATATGACTCATGGCAGAAAAGCCATCCTGATAATTCAGCCATGAAATTTTCTGCCCCGGCAAAGATCAACCTGCATCTGAAGGTGACCGCCACACTTCCAAACGGCTATCATGAACTGGATACCAGCTTCGCCTATGTCGATATTGCTGATGAGCTTATCATATCTCCGGCTGATAAATTGAGTGTAACATGTTCCAAACCCCACCTTAATGGAGAAAGAAATCTGGTCTATAGAGTTCTGGATGCATTTCGCAAACAGCATGGTCTCTCTTCGGGGCTCTCTATTCATATTAACAAACATCTTCCCGATCAGGCAGGATTGGGAGGAGGCTCATCGGATGCGGCGACAGCCCTTATGGTCGCCAACAGCCACTGGGGTGTGAAATGTTCTAAAGAAAAACTGATTGAATTCGCTGCACCATTCGGTGCCGACATTCCCTGCTTTCTGTTTGAAAGAGCCAGCCTGGCCAGAGGTATAGGTGAGAAGCTCTCTGATTACCCTGAAACACTGCCTCGCGGCTCTCTTCTTCTTGCCTATCCCGGTGTCGGTCTCTCCACCCAGGAAGTATTCAACTGCTACGACCAGCAGGCAGGCGCAGCTGTTGCATTGACCCATAATGATGCCGTCGATACCATCCTCGCCCGTTCTGAAGCTGCTCCCGGGAAACCGGCCATCGGTGACAATGATCTTGAAGCCTGTGCATCTGCTCTCTCCACTGAAGTGGATGAGCTTCTAAAGCAGATGCGAAGAGTCTCGGACAGGGTCTGGATGAGCGGAAGCGGATCAACATGTGTTGCCCTGTTTGAGGGCCGACAAGAGGCCGAAACCGCAGCCAGCATGCTGCTGGACAGGGAGCTGGCCACCTGGACACATGTTGGAAGGCTGCTTAAGAAGCATCCACTGGAAAGCATACAAATTGGGGCGTAGCCAAGCGGTAAGGCAGCGGGTTTTGATCCCGTCATGCGCAGGTTCGAATCCTGCCGCCCCAGCCATATTTTTACCTGCCGAAAGCCATCCTTCGTCAGGTTTGGGAAGGCTGGATGAGAACCACAGGTTCGACCCGAGCATGCAGTGCGAGGGAACGAGAAAGTGAAACGACATCGGCCCCGAAGGGGTGAGGCACATAGTGCCGAATAATCCTGCCGCCCCAGCCAATTTACCAGACCATTGGCAGGCTTTTTTTGAATCAGTTGGAATTACCAGCTAATTCCGGCAAAGTTTGAATTTAAAAACTACCCACCAGGAGCATCGGGCATGATTAAAAAACGCCTTCGACTCTTTTCCGGCACCTCCAATCCGGAACTATCGCACGCTATCTGTGACCAGGTTGCCGTTTCGCCTGGCAAGGTGCATACCCAAAGATTTTCTGATGGTGAAATTTTTCTTCAGTTTGAAGAAACCATCCGTGGTCATGATGTTTTCTTTATTCAAAGCACGTCAGCGCCTGCCAACGATAATCTGATGGAACTACTTGTAGCCATTGATGCTGCCAAGCGGGCCTCCGCACACTATATCTGCGCGGTCATTCCCTACTTCGGCTATGCCAGGCAGGATCGTAAAAGTGCCGGGCGTACTCCAATTTCTGCCAAACTGGTTGCCGACATGCTGACAACCGCTGGTGCAACCCGGGTTCTCACCATGGACCTGCACGCAGGCCAGATTCAGGGATTCTTTAATATCCCGGTGGATAACATCTTTGCAGGGCCTCTGTTTGCCAAAGATGTGGCCGGAAAAAGTGATCTTAATGACATCATCATTGTTTCTCCGGATGTTGGTGGCGTGGTTCGTGCCCGTGCCATGGCAAACAAACTGCATGCCGACATGGCGATTGTGGACAAGCGCCGTCCTGCACCGAATGTTGCAAAAGTGATGAACATCATCGGTGATGTTGAAGGCAAACACTGCATTCTTATTGATGATATGGTGGACACTACCGGCACCCTTTGCAGTGCCGTTGAAGCCTTGCTTGAAAGTGGTGCCACCAAAGTCTCCGCCTATGCAACCCATGGCGTACTCTCCGGCCCGGCAGCA